>CALZMY010000001.1 GCA_945788675.1 uncultured Gammaproteobacteria bacterium
CGCGACCGGCCGTGTCACCGGCCCGCACCTGCACTGGGGGGTAAGCCTCAACGATGCGCGGGTCGATCCGGCGTTGTTTCTTGAGGATGAAAAATAACGGCTATCTGCGTTATCTAGCGGGATAAATCGGGAGCTATCAACCACTCAGGCGGCTGATTCGCGTCGTGACTCTCCGCCTCAGAATCTCGCATCGCCTCAGCACGCTTCTGCTCATATTCGCGATAATCCCATTCGTTTGTATTCGTTTCACCCACCCCTGGCTGCTGAACATTGTTGGTAGCCCGAATCACCTCATAGGCGAACGCTTTGAGATTGCCATCTCGGGCACATCCCGTTATCACCAACAACAGTGGCATCACCAACAACAGTGGCGACACAAAAACAGTGGTCAACGTCTTTACAGTCAATCGCATTTCAACGCCATTACAGGCACATCTCACCAAGATCGGTATTGAAACTCATCATCACGCCAGTGACGCCAATCCCAGCAACGCCAATTAGGTTATAATCCACAAACAGAGATAACAGGAACAGCCAGCATGTACCACGCAAACTACACCAACAAAAATGCGCTCAATCGCTTCACTCAATTCATCTGTGCACTCATCGCGCTTGTCATTTTGAGCGGTTGCGAAGTGGAGGTGCCGGTTGAAGAGTCGATCGCCGGTGTCGACAAAATCCTGGCGATACGCAAACAGGCGATCGATAATAAAGATCTGGCCCTGTACAAAACCATTCTGCTACCCGACTACTCCAGCAGTGGCGTACTATATGAAAATGTAATTAGTGACATCGAACGAATATTCGCGACCAGCGACAACATCGAATTTATCTACCAAAAGCCCCCCCCCACCATTGCGATGAACAGCGCACGTGTCATCCATATGATCGAATACAGGTTCACCCCCTCCGGCAAGTCCACCAGGATTCGCGAGACCATCAACCTGCGACGTGTCAATGGAAAATGGTTCATTTCTGGTGGAATCATACTCGGGCTTAAACCGTAATACTCAACCAGATCATCAACGGCTGACCACGAATAATATCCCGAATAGAAGCCCTGACACCTCAAGCTCACCCCGCTTCATGCCGAAATAAACTTAACACCATTGTAATAACATACAAAATAAATGCATTTATTTGCCCCCCAATGGCAGGGCATCTGATAAAATCACCGCTGGTCATATATATTATCGAGCTTTATGAAACCCACCATTAAAAGCATCACCGTCAAAACCCTGGTTAACTTCCTGCTTGTTCTGGCAGCCATCATGCTCATTATCACTGGACTAAACTTTCGAGCGTTATCAAAACAGGCGCTGGAAGACCAGGCGCTGTCACATGCTGAGCTAGTCCGTGCCGGCCTCACCGCACACATGAAGGCCGACATCATGGACAAGCGTGATTATTTCCTGGAAGAGATTAAGCAACTCCACCAGATCAACCAACTCACCATCATTCGCAGCAATGAAGTAAGCGACCAGTTTGGCGCTGGACGGGCCATAGAACATGAGGTTGATAACGTCGATGCGACCGCCCGCAAAGCATTTGAGACGATGGCACCCGTGTTTGAGCTGCACGAGTTTACCCTCAACCCGACTATTCGCGTGGTGGTACCGTACATCGCCTCACCGAGCGGCTCTCTCAACTGCCTGGCGTGTCATAACGTCACCGAAGGGACGGTACTCGGCGCCGTAGACATCATCATGGACGCATCAAAGTATCGTAATTATTCAATGATCGTCATCGCAGGCATGCTGGCAATCTCGCTTGTCTTCCTGATACTGATCCTGATGAACACTTCCCGCACTATACAACGACATGTACAGGGACCACTCGACACCCTCGTAGACAAAGTTACGGATGCCTATGAAAAGAAGGAACCCGTCTGCCCCGACCAGTTCGACACCAAAGAATTCAGTAATGTCGCCAATGAGATTAATCTTTTCAACTCCGAGATCATTGCACACCAGGATCTTCTGCAACAGAAAAACGAGGAGCTGATCGCACTGAATAACGAGATCGAAAGCACCCTGCGTGAAACGGTCTTTACCATCGGCGTCATTGAAGAACAGCGCTCCAAAGAGACCGGCAATCACACCAAACGTGTCTCCCTCTACAGTCAACTGCTAGCACGCAAGGCCGGGCTATCGGAGAAAGAAATCGACTGCATCGCTGCCGCCTCGCCCCTGCATGACCTCGGCAAGATCGGCATCCCTGATAGTATTCTATTAAAGCCTGGCAAACTTAATGATGAAGAATACGAAATAATGAAAAACCACACCCGTATCGGCTATACCATGCTAAGTCACTCCGGTCGTGACATCCTCAAAGCAGGGGCCATTATTGCCCTGCAGCATCACGAAAAATGGGATGGCAGCGGCTATCCGCAAGGACTCAAAGGGGAAGAAATACACATCTATGGACGCATTATTGCGCTTGCCGATGTTTTTGATGCATTAATCTGTAGAAGGGTTTATAAAGAGGCATGGGAACCCGCGCGCGTTACTGAGCGGATCAAAGAGCAAAGCGGAAAACACTTTGATCCCGGCCTGGTCAATATCTTCCTTGAAAATCTGGACGAATTTTCCGAAATCACCAAACGCTATCCAGCAGACACAATATAAAAAACCTGTAACTGACAGAGGGAACAGATGGGAAATGACTGGTTAAGAGAAAATATGTTCTCCATTCTAACGGGGGTCGGAATTGCCTCTATGCTTTGTGTGGGAGGAATATTTGTACTTTATTTTATGGTCAAGAAAAAGGCCCGAAAAAAAATGGATAAATAAGCCATCGTCGACAGGACATAACAGCTGCTTTAAACAGTGAGTATCAAACAGCACTATCAAACAACGATCTCAGAACAGGGATTTCGTAATGACCCTGAGCAGGCAGGTGCTATCGAGCACTTTCAACGCCTCTATAATGAACTACTCACGCCGCCTGTAGCACCCGGCATACTGAGCAAATTGCTGCCACAGCCAGCCGCCACACCGCAAGGACTCTATCTCTGGGGTGGTCCCGGACGCGGCAAAACCTATCTGATGGATCTCTTCTACCATCACCTCCCGATCCAGCAAAAACAACGCCTCCACTTTCATCACTTCATGCAGAATATCCATGCAGAACTTGCCACGATCGACAATCAAAGCGAACCGCTCATGCTCATTGCACAGCGTGTCGCTGAGAAGACACGCGTGCTCTGTCTGGATGAGTTCTATGTCGCCGATATTGGCGATGCGATGCTGCTGGCAGGACTGCTGGAGGCACTCTTTGCCAACGGGGTAGTGCTGGTCACCACCTCCAATAGTACGCCGGATAATCTCTATCGCAACGGACTCCAACGTGATCGCTTTCTGCCTGCGATTGCCTTAATCAAAGCACATACCCAATTAATCAAAATGCACCTGGGGGATGATTTCCGACTGCAAGAACCGAGTGACAACTCACCCATACACTACCAGCTCTGCAGCGCAGACGAGGCCCCTGGGCTGATGGCCCAGCAGTTTCAACAGCTGACTGGCAAGCCCTTCGAAAATAAATTGAGCGTACTACAGATCAAGGGACGAGAGATCCCACTGGTGGCCGAACACGAGGATCTTGTCTGGTTTGATTTCAATACTTTGTGCCAAACTGCCCGCTCTACTGGTGACTACCTTGAGATCGCTGCACGCTATCAGCGACTGATGATTACTCACATTCCATTATTGGATGAAACATTAGATAATGCCGCAATACGATTCATTCACCTGATCGACGCCATCTATGATCACAAGGTAGAATTGATCGCAACCGCTGCCGCATTACCACAAAAACTCTACTGCGGCATGCACCACAGCAACAGTTATAAACGCACTGCCAGCAGGCTCTGCGAAATGGCGCGCTCCTGTGCGCCCCCTGGGTAGTACGATAGGAATAACTAACTTCGCAAGCTTTACCCCATTACACCCGCCAGGCTATGATAAATTATGAATGAGTTTCACTACACTGATCCATTCCCACTAGGCAAAGACAGTACTGAATATCGCCTGTTATCCAGCCAATATGTCTCGACTGGAACCTTCGAAGATCATCCGATACTCAAGATAGATAAAGAGGCACTCACCCTGCTCACCGCTAGCGCAATTCATGATATTTCGCACCTCTACCGCAGTAGTCACTTACAACAACTGCGCGCTATCCTGGATGATATCAACGCATCGGAGAATGACCGTTTCGTGGCAATGGAGCTACTGCGCAACGCGAACATCGCCGCCGGCATGGTACTGCCTGGCTGCCAGGATACCGGCACAGCCATCATCATGGGGAAAAAAGGGCAGCAGGTATGGACAGGTGCCAACGACCGCGAAGCGATCTCACACGGCGTCTATCGCGCTTATCTTAACAACAATCTGCGTTTTTCACAGATGGCGCCGCTAACATTCTTCGATGAGAAAAACACCGGCACTAACCTGCCGGCACAAATCGATATCGATGCAGTTGAAGGTGGTAACTACAAATTTTTGTTTATCACCAAAGGGGGGGGCTCCGCCAATAAGACCTTCCTGTTTCAGGAAACCAGAGCGCTACTGAACCCGGAAAACCTCACCGCCTTTCTCAATGAGCGATTGAAGATGCTGGGCACCTCTGCCTGCCCACCGTATCACCTCGCAATCGTCGTCGGCGGCACCTCAGCGGAGGCCAATCTAAAGATGGTCAAGCTCGCCTCAGCCCATTATCTCGACACCCTTCCCAACCAGGGTAACGAGTTTGGCCAGGCGTTTCGCGACACTGAACTGGAGACGCAGATACTTCAGCTGGCGCAAAAACTCGGCATTGGCGCGCAGTTTGGCGGCAAATATTTTGCGCATGATGTGCGTGTGATACGCCTGCCACGCCATGGTGCTTCCTGTCCGGTTGGCATCGGCGTGTCGTGCTCGGCTGATCGCAATATTCTCGGCCGCATCGATCGTGACGGCGTATGGCTGGAACAACTGGAACGCGATCCAGCCCGCTTCCTGCCTGATGTCAAAACAGAATCGCTGTCAGATGATGTCGTCCAGATTGATCTCAACCAGCCGATGGCACAGATCCGTGAAACATTATCTCAATATCCGATCCGCACGCGCCTGGTACTCAGCGGCCCAATCATCGTCGCACGCGATATCGCTCATGCAAAAATAAAGGAGCGGCTCGATCGGGGTGAGCCGATCCCCGACTATTTCAAGGATCATATCATCTACTACGCCGGGCCTGCCAAGACACCCAGCGGTTACGCCTCAGGCTCCTTTGGCCCAACCACCGCAGGCCGCATGGACAGCTACGTAGAAACCTTCCAGCAACATGGTGCTTCACTGGTGATGCTTGCCAAAGGCAACCGTAGCCGGGCAGTCACAGAGTCCTGCAAAAAGCGGGGTGGCTTCTACCTCGGCTCGATCGGCGGTGCCGCCGCACGCCTCGCCCAGGAGTGTATCCGTAAGGTGGAGGTGATTGACTATGCTGAACTCGGCATGGAGGCAGTTTATCGCATTGAAGTCGAAAACTTCCCCGCCTTCATTGTGATCGATGATAAAGGCAAAGACTTTTTTGCCGAACTAGGCATCTAAACCTGATATCTCATCTCGAGATAAACAGGCATGGAATGAAGGCGTGGTGCTAAGTACGATCGAGTACTGGCAAAGACTGCAACGTCAACTCCCGCCCTTCATGCAACATATATTCTAAAAAGACCTGCGCCACCACTGAGAGCTGCTTACCTTGCGGATAGCAGAGATACCATTGATCTTCGATCGGGAAACCCTGCACATCCAGCACCACCAATTCCCCCGCCTGCAATTCATGCGTCAATGCATAAATCGATAACATCGAAATGCCAAGGCCGCCAATAACCGCCTGCTTCACGGCCTCATTGCTACCAAGCTCCATACTGCCCTTAAAACAAAAATCACGATTCTTCAGCAATCGACCGATCGAGCCGTAAGTGCCACAACCAGGCTCACGCATAATGAAGTTCTCTTGCTCCAGCGCCTTCACCGGAATATCACGAACATTGGCCAAAGGGTGCGAAGGGGGCGCAAGCACCACCAAAGGATTCGCCAGAAATGGAATACGATGGATATCAGCCCCTGTTGGCGCCTGACCAACGATATAGATATCATCAAGATTCTGTTCAAGGCGCTCAAGCACTCGTTCACGATTGATCACCTCAAGCGCCACATTGATACCTGGATATTTTTTACAAAAGGAACCCAAAATCCGCGGCGCAAAGTACTCTGCTGTCGTTACCCCTGAAATACGCAGGTTGCCCTGCTTGATTCCCTGAATATCTGAAACCGTCATCTGAAAATCAGCCAGGCTGTCAAACACCGATTTACAAGTCCTAAGCAGCTCTTCACCCACTTCGGTCAGATAGATTTTCTTACCAATCTGGTTATAAAGCGGCATTCCGACAATACCGGTAAGCTTTTTTACCTGCATCGAAAGGGTTGGCTGGGTCAAATGGAGCTCTTCTGCCGCAGCAGTAAATGAACCATTTCTTGCAATAGCTTCAAAGACTTGCAGCTGACGGAAGGTTGCATTTCGGATTCTGATCATGACTCACCACTATCTCATTGTATTTAATCGATGGATAGTATAATTATTTTTGATTATCGTTTATAGCTAAAACATATCATACTGCTTTCGTTGGCTTAGTCCCCTCCCCCCCTCATAAAGGGATTAAGCCATCTCCCTAGCGCGCATGGGTCTGCTCCCCCTCCATTCTGCAACCCATGCGCGCATCTTTTTTTATATAACTTTCATATAGATAGATTTACACAATCGTACTATCTTACGTCACTTGATTAATCATGCCAAGTCGTAGCCTCTTCGAACTGACCCAGATAATAAATCAATAATTATCTATGATATGTATAAAATATATTTACTATTATTTATATTAAAACAAGCGCAGAATCTCTTCACTGCTTGATACTTCTTTACCCTCCTCATACATATCAAGCAATTTTCTATACGCGCATGGGCCTCCCCCTCCTTTTAAGATCGGCCCATGCGCGTTTTTTTATCATCCCCGATAAAAAACATCATAAATTGAATATGCGACCACGCATCCTGAAGCTCAGCTGCACCATGAATATATTTACAATCGAATAATAGCTCAACGCCACCACAATTAGAGATCTAAGCAAGCACTGCACCCAAAACCTGAACACCAGAAATAATGATGCAATGCCGAAGGCTAAAGCACCTTCAATTTTCTACTCAAACTATACAGATCTTCACCTGCAGGAATGGCGCACCACCCACGGAAAACCAGACATTATTGCGACCACCACTAATCCCTTAACTCACCTCAGCGCTGCGAAAAAACCTCCCAGTCAATCAAACTTTTGCTCCAATGTTTTTGTTGAAATCTTTCAACCTACGCTATATCCTCACGAAAAAAAAAA
>CALZMY010000002.1 GCA_945788675.1 uncultured Gammaproteobacteria bacterium
CCACGCATCCTTGCTCGTAAGTACGAGAAAGAAAATGAGACACGCCATCACAAGAGCATGCAGTTATGCAAGGAGGCTAAGCGGTTTTTATCGCTCGTCCTGACTGGAGAACTGGCAGACCCACTGCTTCAGCAGTTACAGGTGATTGATGTCGCAACAGATGAAGAAGGACAATTCCTTATCGTTACGCTGAATACAACTAATCCTGATCTTGTACTAGATGAAGCAGAGACAATGAGCCGACTACAACAGATACAGGGCTATTTTCGCTCAGTGATTGCGCAGTCAGTAAAACGAAAACGTGTTCCGACGCTGAAGTTCAGCCTGCACAGAACAACAAAGAGGTAACAGACAATGCCCATTCAAAAAACAATTAGCAAAGGCAAAGTACCGGTAAAAATCTACACCGACGAAGTGGAAGCCAGCGCCATGCAGCAACTCTACAATATTGCACAATTGCCATTTATACACAGCCATATCGCGGCGATGCCCGATGTGCATATGGGTAAAGGGGCCACTGTTGGTTCAGTGATCCCAACCAAAAACGCAATTATTCCGGCCGCTGTTGGCGTCGATATCGGTTGCGGTATGAATGCCATTAGGCTATCGATTAAAGCGAGCGATCTGCCGGATAACTTGCGCGGCTTAAGATTAGCGATAGAGGAAGCGATTCCAGTTGGATTTAACATGCACAAAACCGACAAAGCACGGCAATCGACTATTCGCGCATTGTCGGGTGGGCTTGATCGCATCATCGACAAACATAAAAAGATCTATTCGATGCAGAAGAGACCGTATCAAACCTGGATTCGACAGATTGGTACTCTGGGTGGCGGCAATCACTTTATCGAGTTGTGTCTGGATGAAAACAATGACGTGTGGGTGATGTTGCACTCTGGTAGTCGTGGCATTGGCAACGCGATCGGGCAGTACTTCATCAATCTGGCGAAGAAGGATATGGGGCAACATCTGGTCAATCTGCCAGACAAGGACCTCGCCTATTTTACTGAAGGCACCAGGTACTTCGATGATTATGTCAATGCAGTCGAATGGGCTCAGGATTATGCCATGGCAAATCGCCGTGAAATGATGCACCTCATCCTTAAAGCATTGTGTAAAAAGCTGCCGAAGTTTGGCATCACCAAAGAGGCGATCAACTGTCACCATAACTATGTGTCACAGGAGCTGCACTTTGGTGAAAAGGTGTTTGTTACCCGCAAGGGAGCGATCCGCGCAGGCCTTGATGAGCTGGGGATCATTCCCGGCAGCATGGGAGCAAAGTCGTTCATCGTGCGTGGCAAGGGTAACCCACAGTCTTTCTGCTCCTGCTCACACGGCGCGGGCAGAAAGATGAGCCGTACTGCAGCAAAGAAGGCGTTTGGTGAACAGGATCTGGTTCACCAGACTGAAGGGGTCGAGTGTCGTAAGGACAAAGGGGTGATCGATGAGATCCCCTCTGCTTACAAAGACATCGACAAAGTGATGGAACATCAGAGTGATCTGATTGAAGTAGTGCATACACTGAAGCAGGTTGTATGCGTTAAAGGCTAACCAAAGGAGAAGCCATTATGTTTTTTTTATTGAAATTAGACCAGACAACTTTACCGTAATGAATAACAGGTTTAGAAAGCGAGAATATTATGAAACGAGAGATAATAGATGAGGTGATAGCGTGCCTGCCAAATGAGCGTACATTGTTCCACTACTTTAAGGGGCAGTACGCCCTTCAACTGTTGCACTTTGCGACGCACCAACTGAAAAGTGTCGCAGCGATCAAGCGGTCACCCTATCAGCGATTATTAAACCGGGCAGGGGTTAGATCCCTGCTGGCCAGACAGGGCAGTGGTGAAATTGCTCCGGAACTGTTTGCTCACTGCTGGCATCCATCGAGCCAGCCGTTTGTGCTGACGGTAGATCGTTGGGGTGACGATAATCGCTGGGACTATCAGGTCACACGCCCCGGCTGCAACCTGGTATTACAGCTTAACTTCTCGGAGCAACATAACCGGGCCTATCAAAAACTGGTAAAGCCAGAGGATGAGTTTATCTTTAACTACTCCGGTCATCCAGTAATGGAGAAAGGAAAACGAGCGATGTTTCGTAACACCCTGGCCTGGGCGAGGATTGATTTTGACCTTGAACGTGGAGAGGCGTTGATCGAAGAGATCCAGAGTGACTGGGTCCGTGGTGTTAACGCGTGTCTACAGGCGATCAAAAAAGGCAGGCAACCATGGCACCTGGATTATTGCAACTGCAAGCCAGAACGGTTCGAACTCTATATGGAGAATGTATTTGCACCGTTTATCACGCTGTGGTCTGAGGCGATGTTAAGCGCAGCAATCCAGTTTATCCGTGTCGAACTGGGTATTGGTAATATCTACTACCACACCTTTGATACGGGGCAGAAACTGAAACAGGTCTATGGAGGTACGCCACCCCGCTCACTCTATTCAGATCTGCCAAGGAAGTTCTGTTTTCAACTAACCGATAAAGACCCGGGCTTCATCAAACAAGACCGTACTTTCATCCGCAAACGCCGCAAGGTGAAGCAGGTTGAGTGGTACAGACTGGCCATATGAGGAGAACTGTTATGCCAACAAGAAATACCAATATTAGGAACCATGTGGCTCGCTCACCACTGCTTCGCAAAGGAGGGGCACATACTAAATCGAAAACCGGGCAGCGTGTCCGAGAACGGCTTTCAACCAGTTCTGCCATTGAGGATTGGCGGGAGGAACTGGAAGAAGAAAAACAGAATCAGGAGATAAAAGACGGGGAGCAGATGCTCCCCGTTGATTTTATGTTATTGAAACATCTGAACAATTATTCCACTGGACTCAACTATATTTCTATTCCACGTGGTTGCTCCCTATCCTAGCAAGTCATTAGAGGAATGTTATTCTTGTATCTTAACTCTATAAGCAAAGACTTGACCCTTTTACCTTTTTGATCAAGCTTGCGGTGATAACCCCAGTCATGGCTAATAACCAAACAATGGTTGCCCCCGATGGCCAATCCATGAGAGCAGAAAGAGATAGGCCAATCGCATATCCCACCGCACCGGTAATAAACCCGTATAACATTCCATTGGATGCTGAGTGGCGTACTGCGAGTGCAGGAATAATCAGGCTGGCAAAAACAAGATAAACACCTACTACTTGCACCGAGCTGGTGACAGCCACAGCAAACAATCCATAAAAAATTAGAGGGTGACGTTTGCCGCCTAACCCAAACCACGCAGATAAAACAAGCACGGTCACCACGGCAAGCGGAATCAACTGTTCGTAGCTCACCCACAATATTTGTCCGGCCAGCAGTTCTTTCAGCTCTTCACCACCGTGAGGATTTGTGCTCAGCGCTAAAATACCTGCGCAGGCTGCCAGCACGAAGACACAACCGATAATGGCTTCCTGTACTTCCGCCCAACGCTTCTCACACCAATAAAGAAGTGCTGCACCGGCTAACGCGGCACTCATTGCGATGACTTGAATTTGCCAGCCGCCTGCCTCCCATCCAAAACCATAGGCGATGATAACGCCCAAACCTGCAATCTGTGCGACGGCTAAATCGAGAAAGATAATGCCGCGACGCAACACCTCTCGACCAAGAGCTACATGGGTGGCGAGCACTAATAGCCCGGCCACGAAGGCCGGGCCTAGAATCGAGATGTCGAGTCCGTCCCAATTCATTTTTGAGTTGCTTTAAGCATCAGCGTTAAGG
>CALZMY010000003.1 GCA_945788675.1 uncultured Gammaproteobacteria bacterium
CGTTTAGTTACCCGTAGTTGAAGCCCTTTCAGGAGGACCCGCGTACCCGGTCGCTAAGCGCCCCAACCCGTACCCATTCCTAAAGGAATGTGGGTACGGTTGGGTACGCCTACCTAGTGACAGTCGGGTACGTGTGGGTACGCTTTCAGGTACGGAATGGGTACGCTTATTCAGTGACATAAACATAAAGCCCGTCTGTATGAATTACCTTGTTGTTAAGCAATGCTGCCTTTTGATCACCGAACTTCTGTCTGTTTCTCACTACCTGTTCTTCAATGGCGCGAGCTTTCCAGTCGGTCAGTGCAATGCGCGCATTGCCTGGGTCGAGATTTGACTCTTCAAGTGTGTTACGTGCCTCCAGGTACATCGTGCGCAGTAGATTCAACATCTTCTTCTGTGTCGACCCAGTCAGGCGCTTAGGCTTTGGTGTAGGCTTATCAGTGGTGAGTTCAGGGACGCATGTTGTCACCTTGTTTCCGTAGCTGTCCTCGCCCATCTCAACAACCCTGAGCCTGAACGCATACTCATCACCAACGGGAAGATCTCTCTGCTTTGTTATCTTGGCTATATGCAGGCCGTTGTCGTTCGATATCTCGATTTCGGTATCAGTCGCAGCCCTTAGCAGTGAGTGGCCACGTGCACCCTTCGTAGTGTCCTTTCCTGAATGGTGAACAAATTCGAAAGCACACCCTGTCTCTTGGCGTATTCTGTCGGCGCTGTAGACAATAGCGCCCATGGTCTGACTTGAATTTTCATCACCACCAGGCGCGGACCTTGAAAGAGTGTCAACGGTGAGCTTGATGCAAGGTTCGCCCCGCTTATCCTCAATGCGCTTTATAGAGTCGATCAGGGGGCTGGTGTCGGCTGTTGGATCAAGTAGATTTATGGAAGAGGGGATAAGTGCAAATTTAATATCACCCTCATGCTCAGAAAGATTCTCACGCCTAAGTGCTGCGGCGCGTAAGCCAACGCTTCTGGGGCCTTCGGCTGCAACATATACAACAAAGCCCGTCGAATAACATTGGCGCCCATACCATGGAATGTTGGCGGCCAGACATATATCTCTGTGCAGTACGTGGAATGTTTTACCGCTGTTGCTTTGACCGTACGAAACAATCAACGATTCTGGCTGAATCACATTGTGGATTAAAGATGGAACGTCGATTGGTGGGTCTATGTCGTTAAACCAAACCTCCTTAAATCGATCATCGGCAGCTTTGTTTTTGCCTTGTTGAAGAGTGTCGGCAAAGCTGATTGCTAGCTTCGCAACTTCATCTTCATCCCCATCTTCACTGAAAATTTTATTTAAACGATCTAGCTTTTCTTGAGCCTTGCGGTCGGCAGTAAGGCGGCATATCTCTTTATGATAATGATCAAAATTGGCTGCGAGCGCGTTGCCTGCTAAATTCCCCACATACGCTATACCACCTGCCAGCTGTACAATATCCTGCTTCTCGAGAGAATCATTTACAGACACAAAATCAAACGGGCGATCAAGGTTGGCGAGAAAGGATATTTGTTTCCAAATCACCTTATGTTCAGGCTTGGTAAATGTCGCCTCGTAAACGCTGCCTTTAATCTCTGGATAGAGGCTGTTGTTTTGCATGACAGCGCCAAGGAAGTTCTGTTCAGCATGAACATTGGCTAAAGTGGTTGCCATGTTTGGCACCTGATTATTCTGCAGACTCAGAAAGTGACTCACGCCAGACTGCAGCATCCTCAGCACTTATAAGCGTGCGGCGGCCGATCTTGGAAAGCCTTGGGCCTCTGCCTTGCTTTATGAGTTCGTAGAAAGTAGTGCGGCCGATCTTATGAGCCTTACAGAAACTATTGACGTCATACATGGCGTCAGGGCTTGCTTGTGTTTCGTTTTGCATGTCTGTACTCCTGTGTGTTCAGTGGAATACAGTTTAGGGGGGGGGTAAAATGGGCGGGAATAATGCCGCCCATTTTATTTTTTTACCATCCTTCAGATATGACTAATTCTCTAAGCTCTAAGAAAACGGCTTTATCTAATGGTTTGTCAGGAAAGGCTTCCCGTATTCGCTTGCGGTCAACGTCGCATATTTCAGCTGCTAGTTTTGTTATCTCAGTAATCCTAAGCTCATCTGGATTAGCTCTAATAACATCTACAACTGCTTTCATGTAGCGCACCTTGTTTGCATCGTTTTCTTTGTTGGCCTCTTTTCTACGGAGTTTGGTCTTTTTTCCATCCTTGAGAATCTTAACTAATTCTTCATCATCGATAGGGCCATCTTCAAAATACGGTATTTCCTCCAAAAGACGCATTTCATCAGCTGTTGAGAATATTATGTACATCGCGAGTGCTGCACCACGTGCATTTCCGACCTTTAGATGATGGTCCAACTCGCAAACTTTAACGACAACCTCAGTTGCCATCATTTCAAGATAAGTTGACCAATAATCACAAAACAGAACTCCGGCGGTATGTCTGCAATCATTCATTACCGATACAAAATCTGAAGGAAGCCCCCTGTTATCCAGTATCCGTTTTGCTCGTTTCTCTGCTTCTGAAACTTTTTGCTTCACATGCCCTGGCAGATCATCCATTTTTCTTTTCCTTCAGCGAAACAACTCCGTCCCTATCAAGCCCAAAAGAGGGTAGATGGGCTCGGATCGTATCTGCAACATAGTTTGGCTGTAGGTGGGCATAGTGCCGCTCTGTCATGCGGGTGTCCGAATGCCCCAATGCCTGGGCGATAACCTGCAGCGGAACCCCTTTCATTGCCAGCAGGCTGCCGTAGGTGTGGCGTAAGATGTGGAAACTAGCCGGAGGTGTGATCTTGGCGGTTTTGCAGGCTTCTTTCATGGGCCTGGATTGGTGTGACTTGCCCCAAGGGTCGCCGTCGGGGCGAGTAAACGCCAAGGTGCTGCCGGGCTGACCAGCCGTTATTCGTTCAAAGAACTCTTGCCCTTCCACCGTCAGTGGGACGTGGCGACTTTTGCCGCTTTTGCTTTCTCGGATATAGAGAGTGCCTGAATCGGGGTTGTAGTCGTTGGCCTTTAAGCCAACCAATTCACCGTAGCGGCACCCCGTCAGTAGAGCGGCTCTCACTAGATTACGGAAAACGTCAGGACAGGCGTTCAGCAGTCGCTTGCACTCTTTTTCGGTTAGATAACGAATCTTTGGTGTGTCTACCTGGCGGAATGGCTTTACTTTGCGCCAAGCCTCAGCGTCATCAAGCAGCCCCTCATGCCATGCATGATTTAGAGCAGCCTTCAACACGGTCAGTATTCTGTTTGCCGTAGCCTTGGCTCTCCTTTGGCCTTCGGCATCGTCTGTAGGAATTTCCTTTGACGTGACCAGGGCCTGGTGCCATTTTCGTATCTGTTGTGTGGATAGTGCCCCAGCTTCAAAGTCTTTCAGTTCTGGCTTGATATGGGCTTCTATCGTATTTTTTGTGTCGCTATAGCTCTTCCTGTTGGCCTTAAACCACTCCAAATAATCGTCCATGGCATTTTCTACGGTGTACTTGGCCTTGTGTTTCGCCTTTTGGCCAGCCATGCCCATAATTTTGTTCTGAGCCTGGTAGTAGTCGAAAACCTCAATGTTGTCAGCATCACGGTTATCGTCTGCGATGCCAAGGCTTTCCACTCGGTACTTGTTATCGGGAAGGGCAAAGCGTGCATACCAAACACCACCATTTTTCCCTTTGCGGTAACCAAGAGCCAAGCCCTTACCAATTGTTCTCCATACCCGCTTACCCTGTGTTGCTTTTACCCTGGCTGTACGGCTTTCGAGGCGCGCATCCCGTGATGCTCTAGACATATATGTCAGGCCTGTGGTGATCTTCTCGAAACTTGATGATGAGACTTTTTACTGCTAAAGCACCGTGTTTTATTTGGTCGGGAAGATCGTTGCAGCCGGCTGTTTTGGCTGCTTTCAAAATAGAGTCTTGAGATATTCCAAGCCAAGACGGACAAAAGATAACGACGTTGCTATATGTGGCTTTCATGCTGTCACCTCAGTTGTTGCCCTTGTGCAAGGGAGAAAAACCCGAGTGTCAATATTTGTCAATAACTCGGCCGCGAATTATAGCGTACACCAGCAAACAAACAACATCAATGTTTTTATAAGATATTGATTAATAGTGATATAAAGACGGATTGCAGCGGACTTAGGCGGAAGGTGGGTGTATGCGTGAAAGCCCTTTCACGGCGGTAACAGGGGTTCGAATCCCCTTGGGGACGCCAACGTTGTAAAGGGTTAGCTCAGAAATGGGCTAACCCTTTTTTTATTTGTCTATATTTTGTCAATTTAAGACGGGGTGAGAAATTAAGGCGGATGCCAAAAAGGCAGGTCTTTCCCTTTCAGTCTGGATTAAAAAACTAGCTGATAAAAATTCTTAACGCTTACCGATATTGATAGCTTCAACGATAGTTTCTGCCATGCACCGCTGTAGCAAAATAATATCGATTATCATCGAGTGATTCATTTTTTTGATTTTGGAAGTGTAATGCTCCATTTTTTTCTCGTTCATTTGATGAATTCTTTTTATCTCACACGAGCTAAATTCACGCGGTAGAGCTAATTGTAGATTTATTTGGGGTAAAAAATATTTCCTTAACGCTTCTCTCGCCAGTTTCTCCCATGCTTTTTTTACATCAGCATCAGGATGATTAACGAGTTTAGAAATAATCTCATTCTCAAACTCACGCTGCCGGACTTCTTCCCGGTCTTTTAGACTGATTATGTTGCTCATATAATGTCCCTTTCGTTTAGTTCGATGTTGTAAGGCCTTAGACTCCGTGAAAGTTTAGACAAGTCGTCTATATCCCCATGAACATGAATAGTGATCTGCTGGACTGGACGTGCATTTGCGCTTTCTCTTGTCACCAGTGGCTCATTAGCCGCCGGCAATAGTGTCTCTCTCGGGTACGAAAGTGAGGGCGCGCTGCTGGAACCACCGCCGAAACTTGATTTTGCTAAAGCAAGCGTTGCCAGCAATGCCGCGCCACCAATGGCTGCCGCAGAACCGAACGATGCTACTGACGTAGCCGCCGCCGCTGGCGCCCATGCCGCCGCCGTCGTGGCTGCTGCTGCGCTTGATACTGCCACCTCTTCAGCTATTAGGGTCCTACTCAATGCAGACATCGCCACTTTTTTAACACCAATCTCGACAAGACTGGATATCACTTGGCTGGCCGCGCCCCTAGCAAGGGCATTCATCGAATCACCAAAGTTCTTTTGTTCCATAATGGCCGCTGCTGTCGCGTCACCTATGCCCGATGCAAACCTATTGCCTGCAGAGGTCCAAGCATCAGACCATTGCAAGGCGTGCTTGCGTGAATTTTCAATCATGGCCAGCTCTTTTTTTGCCACCATAGCCATTTGTTGTCCGTATTCTTCAGCTGATAGCGTGGATTCTGGGTAAGCTATTCTTGCAAGCTCATACATGCGCTCACCATACTGTTCCGCTGACTCTAAGCTTGTTCGGAACGGGTCAGGAATTTCAGGTTTATTTGCTAGGGTGTTATACAGATCATCGAACCCTTTACCGTCTGGTACATTAAATTCTGCAATATCGCCTGTTTCGATATTTGAAAGACGCTTGTTTGTCTGGTCACGCAACATCATTAAATGATTTAGCTGTTCTTTACGTTTTCCAACCAGGTCGGGGTCATAACCAAAATGCTTTTCCATAAAGCTCTCGCCACCAGGCACAGAGCTAAGAATTTTCTTGTCCCATTCATCGCGCCACGTTAACGCCTCATGGATTGCTATGCCGACATCGTAATAACCAGACTTAAACTCCTCCAGGGCAATTACCCCTGTCTTGATTGCGCTGGGTAATGTTTCACTGGCGCTCTGTGAAAAGGCAACTAGCGACGGCCCAGCCTCTATTGCTATTGTGTTGGCAACCCCGTGAATTGAGGCTTGAAGCTTAGTAAACGCGTCGTTTGTCTGCGCCATTTTTTTAGCCTGCTCGCTGCTTAGGGTCTTGCCTAGCGCGTCGGCCTCTCTTCTCATTTTTTGGATTGCCGCTGATCCGCCTTCCATCGTCTGCAGTAACGACACACCAGACGAATCAAACAGCTTCATCGATAAGCGTACTTTGTCTGACTGGCTGTCAACATTGCTAAAGGCATCAGCCAGCGCTTCAAATTGTTGTTCAGGTGCAAGCCGTTTTAAGGTTTGAGCCGATAGCCCTAGCTCTTGTAGTGCATTCTTAGCTTCGCCACTACCATTGGCCGCTTCAGCCACACGGCGTGTCATGCGTTGCCAACCCATTGTTAAGTTATCGAAGGAAACACCGCTTAATTCTGCGACGTGTTGATACTGTGAAAGGGCCTCAGTCGAGGCTCCAAGGCGTGTACTGAGCTTGTCGATTCTATCACCAGCATCAATAGCGCCCTTTATCATGTAACCAAGACCACCAGCGCCAGCAACACTTAAGATAGTGGATTTAAGCCCCAGCATATCTTTGTTCATCCCACCAAAGCTTTTACGAATAGACATAAAAGCTTTCTTGGTCTTATCGCTGGCGTTAATTGTAAATTTTGCTTCTGGCATAAAATCACCTCATGTAATAAAAATGCGCACCGTGTCACCTACAGAAGTAAGGCGTCGGGTGGTGCGCTGCATCTTCTTATCTTGGCGACGACCAAGTAACCAAGACGGGGAAACAAGACGCAACCCGGTGACACATGAATACCAGGGCAAGGAAACCCCCGGGGGCATGTGCCACTTACTCACCCCCGAATACTAGGTTGTAGCGTCTACAATGGCCGCGAATGATTCGGCGTGCCTGACTGCCAAGTCGATATCCTGCAAGGCGACTATGCGAACCGTGCCGGTATTCGAAAAGCTGTAAGGGTCTACCGTGATATCTATCGTTGACCATTGCCCAATAAGCAGGTCTCTGAAATTGCCGTAGATTAGCGCTGACAAGTCGGTTCCCGTGCCTTTGGTAAGGTCGGCTGGTACATTGTTGGAAACTGCAGACCGATATCCATTCAATCGACCAACGCCTGGTTCATTGCCTGACTCCCAGATAAACAGACCTGTCCCTGATACTTTTTCTGTCTGTTTCAGAGATTTTCTGACTGATGAATTGGTCAGGTAAGCAAGGGAACCGTCATCAGCATTATCTACAGCGACTTCACCCTCAAGATCGACAATGTGACTCCAGCCGAGGTTGCCGCCATCAGTGCCGATTGCCACACTGCCAATCCCTGCCGTGTTGAGAATGCCGGTCGGCTCACTGCCAGTGCCTGATCCGTTAATCGCTACTCGGTCAGTTTCAATTGCTATGGTTGACGCCAAGTCGCCACGGACAAGCATTTCAATGGCCGGGCTGGCCTGTAGTAGCATCTTGCGGGTGTAGTCCACATAGCCGCCAACGGTATTGGGTGCCATTGTGATCTGATCAAAGGCTTGCTGACTTTCAGTAGGTGCTGCACCTTCAGCCACCCAGTAGGCCGTCGAAGCGCCAGTCTTGCGGGGGATTGCGACATTCCCACTCAAACCAGGCAGAACGGTCGCACCTAAGCCAATTACCTGGGTTTTATTGCGCAGGATGTCGACGAAACTGCCATCCATGTAATCAGTCGGCACCAGGTTTCCACCGGCTGTTGCTGTACCGATGTTTAGGTCACGTTTATGGTGAGTTAACACATCAGTTGGAACGAGGAACCCTTCAGGATTACGACCAGTTATGCGAGCCATTTCCTGTGTGCACTCACGTTCCAGGCCAGCGCCGCTCCAGTCTTTGTTTATCAAGGCGTTAATTGCACGCACAAAACTGAAGTCCTCAATCTCATTGCGCGACATGCCAATTTCCATGACTGGCGCTTCGGCTTCGATTGGTTTTGGATTGCCAAACCGGCTTAGAACAGCAGACCTAAATTCGTTTTCGCTTTTACCGCTTGCCACATAATCACGGGCAAGGGAAATGCAATTGTGCTTTTCGCCGATTGCCATGATTATGTTTGCGCGTTCGCGTTCGTCCGCTACCCCTGAATTTTCCCGTCGGCGCGCACTACGGCTTGTGTGTTCTTGTTCATCCATCTTGTTTTTACCTCGTAAAGTTAATGTGTTGTTGAAAAGCGTTCTGCCAATACCAACGTGTTGATCGGCTGGAATAGGGGCAATACTGGCCTCAAGCAAGGTCCAGTCAACGGCGTTGTAAACGTCATCATCACCGTCGGCGCGTTCCATCTTGTTAATCCGATAGCCGATAGAAATCCCATCGATAAGATCGTCCGTAACATCGTCACGGATTTCCTTTGCGCGTCGCGAATTGCCAAAAAACAGCTCACCACGAAGCCTGCCGTTTTCAAGGCGAACGTTTTTTACTTTCCCTATGGGTTCATCAGGATTGTGATTGAATAGAAGAGGGATGCCATCTTTGGCACGTGAGAGGTCAACAGCATCACGGGTATGCAGCAACCGTTCCCCGCCAAAGTAGCGATCAACCACGGTCTCGCTCGATAGGCTGGCGTTAACAGTTTTCTTGTCACTGCTTGCCAAGCGTTCAAGTTTGACACTTCGATATAGAACTTCATCTGTCATGTGTGTCTCCAATTACTGCTTGTAATTGGGCACAAAAAAAGCGAGGCCCAAACACAAGCAACTAAACCACACTAGGTGGCGTTTGCGTGTCTGGAACCTCGCCTTGTGGCGTCGGTGTCCGTCCCTTTCTAGAGCCAACGGTCAAGCGCGTAGCATTTGAAACCGCCTCAGAAAGTTGTACACATACATCTAGCATTTAGTTTAACGCCATGTTTCTTATTGTCAAGCTAGTTAACAACTACAGGTTTAAATGCTTTTCTATCCACAGGCTTATCCATAAAGCTAGCCACTGCAGTTGACACCCTGCTTGCAAATTCATCTGGTGTAATAGGAAAAAATATCAGCCATTGTTTTTCATCAAGGTGATACATCCCGCCGATAGAACTCTTAGGGTCATAAGCTGAAACAACATTTCCATAACGGCGATACAGGTTTTCATCTCTTAAACATTCAGCTCTTATGCCTGGTGGTGTTGGTATTTTCATGGTGTTACTCCTTGTGTGTTGTTAAGTACAACGGAACCGGAACCCCCCATGGGTTCCAATATCTTCAAATAAACTGCGC
>CALZMY010000004.1 GCA_945788675.1 uncultured Gammaproteobacteria bacterium
TGAAAAGCACCATTTCAGAGGTTGAGGATCTGGATTATGCGGAAGCCATTACACGCCTGACCCAGCAACAGACAGCACTGGAAGCGGCACAGCAGTCATATATTCGAATACAGGGACTTTCATTGTTTAATTCGCTCTAGGAGCCTGTTGGACTTAGGGTAAATCTACTGCGAAAAGTCCGACAGGTACCTAGTTACGTTTTTTACGTAGTGTGACATTGTAATTGCATTGTGTGAAAGGCGATAATCCGGGCTTGAGCCTGCAACCTTGCCTGAGTTATGTCTGCCACCAAAAAAATTGTTCGTCGTTCACTGCCTACCTCTGAAAATAAGTTTGTCAAACAACTGCACCCGTTGTTGCAGAGGGTCTATGCTGCACGTGGTGTGATCGACGATAAATTGCTCGATTATTCATTATCTGTACTCGAGCCAATGTCTGCCCTTAAAGGGATTGATGAGGCGGTGCAGTTGTTGGTTGAGGCACTGGCGGAGCAGCAGCATATATTGATTGTTGCAGACTTTGATGCCGATGGCGCAACCAGCTGCGTGGTGGCGATGCGTGCGCTACGATTGATGGGTGCGCAACGGGTGAGTTATCTGGTGCCAAACCGTTTTGAATATGGTTATGGTCTGACGCCTGAGATCGTTGCACTTGCGAAGCAGCAACAGCCTGATCTGATTGTAACCGTTGATAACGGCATCTCCAGTATTGACGGGGTCGCGCAAGCTGTCGCATCGGGTATCAAGGTGCTGGTGACGGATCATCATCTACCAGGTGCAGAACTGCCCAATGCCAATGCCATCGTCAATCCAAATCAACCGGGTGATGCCTTTCCGAGTAAAAATCTCGCCGGTGTTGGTGTGATTTTTTATGTGATGCTGGCGCTACGTGCACAGCTACGTGCCATGGACTGGTTTGATCAGCAGGGGCTCGCAGAACCCAATCTGGCCAAGCTGCTAGATATCGTCGCACTCGGTACGGTGGCGGATGTGGTGCCGCTTGATCACAATAATCGCGTGCTTGTCTCGCAGGGACTGGCGCGTATTCGTAGTGGTGCCTGTTGTGCTGGGATTAATGCATTGCTGTCGGTCGGGCGACGTAATCCAGCTAATATTGTTGCCGCTGATCTCGGTTTTGCAGTGGGGCCCAGGTTGAATGCCGCGGGGCGACTGGAAGATATGTCGCTCGGTATTGAATGTCTGCTGGCGGATGATCCCGATGCCGCGATGGTGCTGGCCCAGCGCCTTGATGAGCTGAATCGTGAACGGCGCGAGATCGAAGGGGAGATGCAGGCGCAGGCGCTGGCTTGTCTTGCAAAGATCAAACTGGATATCGATGATGAAACGGCACCCATCGGACTTTGTCTGTTTGATGAGAGCTGGCATCAGGGCGTGGTCGGGATCGTGGCTTCACGTATTAAAGATCGCTATCATCGTCCGGTGATTGCCTTTGCCCTGGCTAATGCTGATAGTGATGATGCTAAGGTAAGCGGCGCCGAAATTAAGGGATCAGCACGCTCCATCAAAGGTGTCCATATGCGTGATATCCTCGATGCGGTGGCGGCAAGAAATCCCGGTCTATTGACCAGGTTTGGTGGCCACGCGATGGCGGCAGGAATGACACTCAGGGCCGCAGACCTGGCGGCTTTTGAAGTCGCCTTTAATGAAGAGCTGCGTCGTGGTGTCAATAGTGAACTGCTGCAGGATGTGATTCACAGCGATGGTGAGTTGAGTAGCGATGAACTCACGTTGGAACTTGCAGAAGCCTTACGTGCCGCAGGGCCGTGGGGGCAGGCCTTTCCCGAACCGGTTTTTGATGGTCTGTTTGATGTTGTGCAACAACGTATCGTCGGTGAAAAACATCTGAAGCTGGTGTTGCAACCCCCTGGTACCAGTATCACTATCGATGCGATCGCATTCAACCATAGTGAGATGGCAGGTGAGCAACTACAGGCCGCTTATCGCCTCGATGTTAATGAATATCAGGGGCGACGAACGGTGCAGTTGATGATTGAGCATATAGCGTCTTGAAGTGGCTGCTTTTTAGCAATTAGAAACTAGCAGCAGCCTTTGTGCGCCGGCGTAGACGCCAGCCGGCACCCATTAATAGCAAAAACAGCGTAGTGTGCAGCGCGCCGCCGCCTATATCGACCAGTGGCGGCGTTGATTCAGGTGGCGGCTCTGCTACGGCATCGGGTTTAACCGCGACGCTTCCTGGGTCGGTGATCACTCCGTTGGCAACGCCATCGGCATCGTTGGGGCCGCCATCTTCAAGCAATAGCTGCAGGCACTTATGACCAGGGGTCAGGCCTGTGCTGTAGGTACTGTCGCCGGGAGGGGGGCAGTTGCCGTAATTGCCAGCGGCTGAGGCGAGTGCATTATTGTCATCGACGATAAAGTCCTGCCAGCCAGTGGACATCATTTTGCGATAGCGTGGATTGGGTGGAATTGCGGATCGCAGCGGGATCACAATCTGAGCAGTGTCACCTGCTTTGGACAGGCCATGGATTTCGAAATCGAACAGCCCGCCGACACTGATGTGGTCATCCACTGGGGTGCGAATGCCGGCGAATTTCTCAATGGTGGTGGTGTTGACTTGCAGGCCATTGGTTGCGGCGGCAAAGGCGATTGAGCCCAGGTGTAGCGCCAGCCCTGGATCGGTTTCAACCAGATAGAGCGATTGCTCTGCCTGCTGCTGTGCCACCACATGTTTTAGTGCAATAGCATCCAGGTAGTTGGCGATGCCATCACCGTCGCGATCGCCATATCCTTCGGTGACATCATCTATCCCATCCCCATCGCTGTCATCGTTCATTCCATCTTCATCGTTGTCACCGAGAGCAGGGGCGGCGGCAACGACTCGAAATGTGCTCTTCCGCATTGTCTCAGCGCTGTTGGAATCAGTTACTGTGACAGAGAGCGTGTATCTACCAACAAGCAGGTTATCGGTATCGAAAGTAAAGGTTTCATTAGCGCTATCGCTATCAGTGAGGCCATTGTCAGTGCCGCTCCAGTCGAAGGTGTGAGTGTCAGATGGATTGGGGTCACTGACTGTCGCCGTTACCACGACCGAGCCATTATTGGCTATGACCGTTAACGTCGATGACTCACCGTTTTGTGAAATATCAAGTGAGACTTGTGGGGCAATGTTCTGTTCCGTGATGGTGATGGTATGGCTGGTATTATTCCCTTTGACTGCGCCAGACGGTGTGCTCATGGTGAGCATAATTGTTTCGCCTTCAGAGGCGTCGGCGATGTTGACAGTGACAGTGCCTGTTACGCCATCGGATTCACTACCGGGCTCA
>CALZMY010000005.1 GCA_945788675.1 uncultured Gammaproteobacteria bacterium
AGTCAAAAAAATATCACCGAAGTATATCCTGATTCTGATTCTCTGTGTGATTTCCGTAATCGCCGTGCTCATCATCACCACCCCTCAAAAACAACCCGCGCTGCGTGATATCCCGCCCACTCAGGTGAGCTTGCAGGCGATTGAGCAGCGCACGGTTCAGCCGCTCGAACAGGTCAGCGGTCATCTTCAGCCGGTACGCAGCAGTACGCTTCGCTTTGAGCTTTCGGGGCAGATTACGGCCAGGCATGTCGACCCAGGCGCCCGGGTCAGTGCAGGACAGCGCTTGATTTCGTTACACGACGGTGACCAGCAGGACGCCCTGGCCGAGGCTCAGGCACAGCTGTCGCAGGAACAACAGGCGATCAAGCGGGATCAGCGCATGCTCAAGCTGGTCAGCGAAAACCGTGAACTACAGGCACGCGAAGTGGCGCGACTCAACCAGCTGGGTCAGAAATCGCTCGCTTCAATGTCACTCCGAGACAGTGCCAATCAACTGTTGCTGCAACAACAGCGCGAAGAAGAACAGCTTAAATACAGTGTCGAAACCAGCCAGGCACGGCTGGCGCTAAAGCGTGCGGCGGTGCGACGCGCCGAGCGCAACGTCGCACGCACAACGCTCATCGCGCCCTATGCTGGCGTGGTGAATGCCGTACATGTTGAGGCTGGCGATTATGTCACCCCCAATCAGGTCGCCGTGACGTTATTACAGCTTGATCAGCTCGATCTCAATCTTGATGTCAATGGCACCACCGCCGCGATGTTACAACTGCGCCAGCAGGTATCGGTCACGATTGGCAGCGAACAGCGCAACGGTGAGATCATTGCGCTCCAGGCCAGCCCTGATATGGAGACATTCACCCATGCGGTGCGCATTCGACTCGATGGCAATGGCCTGCAAGCGGGGGCACAGGCAACGGCATCACTCAAGCTGAGCGAACTCGCCAATGCACTGGTGGTACCGGTGACAGCCATCCTGCGCCACAACGATCAAAGTTTCGTCTTTACCGCCGAGGCTGGCACACTACGCCGCGTCCCTATTAAGCTTCTCGTGCGTGATGGGCAACAGCAGGTGATCAGTGGCGAACTCCACCCAGGCGAAATGGTGGTAGCGCGCGATGTCGCTTTCCTGACCGATGGCCAGTCAGTCGCGTTTGAGTAACCAATATTAATCCCATTCAAATTAATTTCGCATGCGCCTGATCCGTTTCAGTATCGATAATCCACTCATCACCAACCTCATGTTGGTGATGATACTGCTGATGGGCATCCTCTCATGGTATCAGCTACCACAGGAGATGTTTCCGGTGGTCGAGATGGACAAAGTCAAGATCACCACCATCTATAAAGGCACCTCACCGGAAGAGATGGAGCGACTGGTGAGCCTGCCAATCGAAGAGGAGTTTGATGACATGGTGGAGATCGATGTCATCACCTCGACCAGCAGCGAGGGCCTGTCGACGATTATTATCGATCTAAAATCCGGCACCGATGTCTCCGAGTTTGTTGACGATGCGCGTTCTGTACTGGAGCGTATTAGCGACCTGCCGGACGATGCGGAGCGCCCCGAATTGAGTCGTATGAAATCACGCATCCCCGTGATCAGCGTAGCACTCTACGGTGATGTTTCGCGCAGTCACCTGTTTGAACTGGCGGAAGATGTTAAACGTCGCCTGCTCGCTATTCCCGGCGTCGCCAGTGCCGGTATCTCAGGCAATCGTGAGTGGGAGCTGTGGGTCGAAGTCGATCCATCCCGACTGGCACTACATAACGTCGCCCTGTCACACATCACGCAGGTGCTACGCAACAACCTTGATGACCTGCCCGGCGGTTCGATCAAGGCCGATGAAGGTGACATCCTGCTGCGCGGCAAAGGGGTTCGTCCCGAAGCCGCAGCGATTTCGCAACTGGTGCTGCGCCATAGCGCCAATGGCGGCGAACTGCTACTCGGCGAAGTCGCAAAGATCAGCGTACGGCTCGAAGAGCCGCGCACACTGGCACGCTTTAACGGTCGTTCATCGGTCAATATGATTGTCACTAAGACCGCTGAGTCATCAACCATTGAGATCTCTAAACAGGTGCGTCACCTGACTAATGAAATGCGCAGTGAATTACCCGCTTCGGTACAACTCGGCGCCTTCAGTGATCTTTCAATCTATGTAAAAACACGCCTTGAGACCGTCAAATCCTCCGGCGTGGTTGGCCTTGTACTGGTGCTATTATCACTGTATCTATTCCTCAACTTCCGCGTCGCACTGATCACCGCACTCGGTATTCCGGTCTCTTTTCTCTTCGCCGTGATCTTGATGAACTACTTCGGCGTCACCGTTAACATGGTGTCACTGTTTGCCTTCCTGGTGGTGCTGGGCATGGTGGTCGATGACGCCATCATCGTCACTGAAAACATCTACCGCCATATGGAAAATGGTGTGCCGGCCGAGCGCGCCGCCGTCATCGGCGCACGCGAAGTCTACTGGCCGGTAGTGGCCTCGACCGCCACCACCGTCGCCGCCTTTTTACCGATGTTTGCGATCGGCGGCACCATGGGGGCATTCATCTCTGTGATCCCGATCATCGTCATCTGTACCTTGATCGGCTCGCTGATAGAGGCCTTCGGCGTGCTGCCATCACATGCGCGGGAAATTCTTAAAGTCCGTCAACAGACTCCGCGCCGGAGCAAGGTCGACTGGGCCAAATGGCTTGATCGCTACACCGGTTTTGTGCGCTGGTCACTCCACAACCGTTATTTCATGTGTGTTGTCATCATCGGACTGTTATTGATTACAGTCGTCGTCGCCAAGACACGCAGTTCGTTTGAGCTATTTGGCCCGGTCGACTCCGGGCAGTTTTTCATCAACGCCGAGGCACCCAACACCTATAGCCTGGAAGACACTGCACAACTGGCAGCACTGATGGAGCAGCAGGTTTTTGATGCCCTGGACGAGGACGAACTGGAAAGCACACTGACCAATGTCGGCGTCACTATCATCGATTTCAACACGGTAAAATTCGATAGTAACTATATCCAGTTAGTGATCGATCTCAAAAAACCGCTGCCAGAAGGATTCATCGATCGCTGGGTCTCACCTGTTGTCAGCTTGCGTTTTGACTGGGATGGTACTCGTGAACGCAGCACTAGCGAGATCATCAACTTGCTTCGCGAACGGTTACAGCGGATCGCGGGCATTCAGCGTCTTTCAATCCTGAGGCCCGCCGGTGGACCGGCTGGTGCGGATATCGAAATTGGTGTTGTCGGCAAGGATTTCGATCTGCTGCGTGAAATCGGTGAAGAGGTCAAACAGGAATTACAGACACTGCCCGGCGTCTACGACATCCGACAGGACCTCGAGCCTGGCAAGCTTGAATATCAATACACGCTCAATGATCGCGGTCGCCAGCTGGGCCTGACACAGGCACGCCTTGCCGAAGCGATTCGCGGTGGCTATCAGGGCATCGAAGTCGCCCACGTGACACGCAATAACAAGCGACTGCCGGTGCGCGTGATCTACCCCGAATCGGTGCGCCAGCAGGCAGCCACACTGGGGCAACAGCGCATCGTGCTCGACAGTGGTAAAACCGTCTATTTCGAAGATGTCGCTGATATCAGATTCGGACGTAGCTTTGACTCCGTTAAACGGCGCGATATGCAGCGTCTGGCCACGGTCACCGCGGAGGTTGATGCCGACGTGACGACACCGATAGAGGTGAGCAACTATATCCAGAAAAAGTTTAGCAACCTTTCACAGCGCCACCCCGGCA
>CALZMY010000006.1 GCA_945788675.1 uncultured Gammaproteobacteria bacterium
CGCTTCACCAAACCAGATCCCGGCACCACCAACGCCTGATTGATAGTTGCTGCCACCTTGCGCCCATTGATCACGACCGCCGCATCACGCAGATCTTCAATACGCGAGTTGGTGCATGAACCGATGAAGATCTTATCGAGCTGAATCGCAGTGATTGCCTGCCCTCCTTCAAGCCCCATGTAGGTGAGTGCGCGCTCGATGTTGTCACGCTTTACGCTATCCGCTTCATCTTCGGGGCGTGGCACATGGCCATCCACGGGCAGCACCATCTCCGGCGAAGTTCCCCAGGTTACCTGCGGCTCGATTGTCGCGGCGTCGAGTATCACCACCCGATCAAATTCGGCACCGTCATCACTGTGCAGGTCGGCCCATGCCGCCTTCGCTTGCTCCCATAGCTCACCCTTCGGAGCATAGGTACGGCCACGCACATATTCGATGGTCTTATCGTCGACCGCGACCATGCCGGCACGCGCACCCGCCTCGATCGTCATATTACAGAGTGTCATACGCCCCTCGATTGACAGCGCACGTACTGCCTCACCACCAAACTCAATCGCATACCCTGTGCCACCCGCAGTGCCGATCTCGCCAATTACCGCCAGCGCCATGTCTTTAGCTGAAACGCCTGTACGCAGCTGGCCATCGATTCGCACCAGCATATTTTTCGACTTTTGCTGGATCAGACACTGCGTCGCCAATACATGCTCAACCTCAGAGGTACCGATGCCAAACGCAAGCGCTCCTAATGCGCCATGGGTCGAGGTGTGGGAATCACCACATACCACCGTCATTCCCGGCAGTGTTGCCCCCGCTTCCGGACCAACGACATGAACGATGCCCTGCCGCGGGTCATCCATCTTGAATTCTGTCAGACCAAACTCGACACAGTTGTTATCTAAAGTCTCGACCTGCACACGTGCAACGGGGTCGCTGATGCCGACCGAGCGATCAGTCGTCGGCACATTGTGGTCCGGCACCGCCAGCACCGAATCGACCCGCCACGGTTTGCGGCCCGCGATACGCAGTCCTTCAAAAGCCTGGGGTGAGGTCACTTCGTGCACCAGGTGTCTATCTATATATAGAACACTAGCACCCTCAGCAGTATTTCTTACTTGATGTGAATTCCACAATTTATCGTATAACGTATTGTTTGACATATTATTTACCCCATGATACCTACAATTCTACGGATGCGACAATTTAATCAGTGGAGGCAATATACGCCCATATGACTCATTAATCTAATTCATCTTTTTTATCTATTGCATTCCAATAAGGAATAGATAAGATAACATCATGAACATCTCAGATTTAAAGGCCTTTGTCTCAGTTGCCGAACAGCACTCATTTTCACAGGCCGCAGAAAGACTACACCTGACTCAACCGGCGATTAGCAAGCGGGTCGCCGCACTGGAATATTCGCTCGACGCGCGCCTCTTTGACCGCATCGGACGCTCAGTCCAGCTCACCACTGCCGGCAACGCTCTACTGGGACATGCCCAAAAGATCTTAATGGAGGTGGAAGACAGCCGCCGCGCCATCCACAATCTCTCCGGAGAAGTGAGTGGCAAGCTAAGTATTGGCACCAGCCACCATATCGGGCTGCACCGCCTGCCAGTGGTACTCAAGACATTCAGCCAACAATACTCAGAGGTGCAACTCGACCTCCATTTTCTCGACTCAGAGGCCGCTTGTAACGAGGTCGAACATGGTGACCTCGAACTCGCCGTAGTAACACTCCCCCCCGATAATCTATCAGACGGCGAAAGATCACTGACAATGATCCCGATCTGGCAAGATCCATTGGTACTGGTGACCGCACATGACCACCCACTCTGCTCACTCAAACGAATTACTGTTCAACAGCTCGCAAACCACGCAGCAATCCTGCCGTCACATGGCACCTTCACACGGGCATTGATCGATCACCACTTCAACAGCCATCGTCACCCACTGGATGTACGACTTGAAACAAACTACCTTGAGACCATTAAAATGCTGGTCTCAATTGGCCAGGGCTGGAGTGTACTGCCCGAGACCCTGATCGATGAGAGCCTTCGCGCCCACCACGGTTACATTTCCGCACAGCGCCTGCTCGGCATCACTCACCACCCGAGGCGCACCCTCTCCAATGCCGCCCATGCATTTATAACTACCTGTGAAACTCAACTAGAGGGCAATAACTCCCCTGCCATAACTTAATGTCAATTTTACAATAACAATACAATTAATTGTTTTAAATAATAATTTAAAACAATTAACGCCATACTCCTGCATAAAAACCAGAAAATGGAAGCGCCATAAAAGAGCTGACTGACTACTCTAAGGCACTTGAACCACCGATTCATCGCACTACATAACTGCAAAAATTCCTTTCGGTTTGACCCCACCTACATCTAAGCAAGTCGCCCGGACGAAGCGAAATGCAATTCGGGGAGAACATCAGCCACACATCAACCCGACTCCACGACGTTCTATCCAGGCGACACAAAGACGCCTATTGAGTCATGACCACTAACACTTTCACTACTACAATGGGGCTTCATTTATTCACCGTGAACAAAACTCACCCCACTATTGAACTTATTTCATATTGGACAGAGCAACACCTCGAATAATCAGGGAATTTTAGGTAGGATAGCGACTTCGATTCAACCGGGTTTCAGTGACAGGCATGACCGCAAAAATCATCGATGGCAAGGCGATCGCCAGCCAGATTCGTCTA
>CALZMY010000007.1 GCA_945788675.1 uncultured Gammaproteobacteria bacterium
ATCCTGATCGCAAACCTGACCTGTTGCGCATCACCCGTCATTGGTCGTACCTTCCTCCATGACAATAAATTACCACTTCTACAACATCATCAATCGTTCTGCACCTGTTTCTCAAGCACTGCCGCTATCATTTTTTTCGACACTATTTTGCCCTGGCCAATCCCTTCGCAACGTCGTGACTCACGTAACCAATCACTTTTTCGCAACACCACTTCAGGCCAATAAGGATAGGACGAACACTGCGCTGGGCGCACAGAATAGATTGTGCAACGCCTCTCTTTCCCTAGAAAAACACATAAATCATCATTACTTACCGCTAATACCCAACCTTCACCTGACAGCCTTTGCAGATATCGTCGCTTAAACCAGGCACGCGATAAACCGAGAAAATCACCGATTTTCGCTATCTCATCCCGCGTAACATAGACATGATAATCACCACCAGCAGCACAACATGCACCACATCCTGTACACTCAAAACGTAACGCTTCCCGCAGATATAAAGGCTCGTTACATTTCTCAATGGATCGTTTCGACATGGATTAATGATTTATCCGAAATTAATAGTATTTATCCTGCTTTAATCAACACCACAACAAACCGTTGCGCTTTACTAAACACGTTGCTATTCTGCCATACCCATACAATACACGATCATGTTTAACTGCAAAGCCTGAAAGCAACCTTACCAAACAGAGGAGACAAGCAAGCATGGCAACAAAGAAAAAAGCAGCAACAAAGAAAAAGGCAGCAACAAAGAAAAAAACCGTCGCTGCTGCGCCTCGCGTAAAAGCGATTAAAGAGCCGTACACCCGTACCGCACTACTCGGCCATCTTTCTGAAAAGACGGGCCTGACTAAAAAAGAAGTTGCCTCTGTTTTTGATGAGCTAAAAATTGTCATCGAAGGGCACGTCAAAAAAGGTTCTGCACAAGTATTTACCCTGCCTGGTATTCTCAAGGTAAAGGTCAATCGCAAACCTGCAACACGTGCACGCAAGGGCACCAACCCATTCACCGGCGAAGAGATGATGTTCAAGGCCAAACCTGCACGTAATGTAGTCAAGGTCATGCCGCTGAAGGCGCTCAAAGATATGGCGTTATAAAAGCTGCATCTATGGGCGGTACTTCGTGTACCGCCCATACTATTGTTGCTTACCGCGCATAGCTGGCATGAAAATTTCATAATCAGCCTTATGCCTCGAAACACTCGAAAAATTTTTCTATCCTGCATCGCAGCATGCACAATATTATCTATTGCATCAAATACTTGGGCCGGTCATTCACTTGAGCTCGGGCACGAGGCTGCGTCAATAATTAAACAACAACGCGACAACTTCATGGCAGCCGAAAAGGCACTGAAGCGTGGTGAGATCAAAAAGTATAAACAACTCACACCACAACTCGAGGACTATCCACTCTACCCCTATTTACGCTATGAATACCTGCGCACGCGACTGCACAAAAGACCTGCCGATGAAATCAACGCCTTTATCGACAACTATTCTGATCTCAGCCCTCTCAGTTCCAGGCTCCACTTCCGCTGGATAAAAAAACTGGCAGGGCAGAGACGCTGGCAGGAAGTCGAGCAACACTACAGACCAGGCAATAACGTGACACTGGCGTGCTACTATCGCCGCGCACTGCTCAACAACGGTAATCAGAAGGCTGCCTTCGATGGACTACAACAGCTGTGGCTCGTGGGTCACTCACAACCGCGTGCCTGCGACCCGCTTTTTAGCGCCTGGCATAAAGCAGGATTTATCGATGATACGCTCACATGGCAACGTATCCAGCTGGCAATGGACAAAAGAAAACTCTCCCTGGCACGCTATCTGACCCGTTTTCTCTCTGAAAATGAGCGTATCTGGGCCAATAAATGGATAGAAGTTCACCGCCATCCCTCACGTATCCTCTCCAGCAAACGTTTTGCCAAAGCACACCCCATGCGCAATACCATCCTGGTTCATGGCCTCAAACAGATGGCACGCTCGAAGCCCCTTAAGGCCGCCGAAATATGGCAAACAAAGATCAGCCCACGATACAGCTTCAGCGATGATGAAATCACCACCGTCGAACGCGCCATTGCGATGACCATGGCGCTGCGCAATAAGCCTGAAGCGTTAAGCTGGCTTGCCGCACTCGCAGAGAAACCCGCCGACCAGTCGCTACGTGAGTGGCGCGTACGCACCGCACTAAACCAGCAAAACTGGGATGCCGCACTAGCATGGCTTTATCAGCTTAATGACGAAGAGCAACAGACCCCACGCTGGCAATACTGGCGCGCGCGCGCGTTAGAGGCATTAGGCCAGCAGGCACAGGCCGAAGAACTCTACGCCACTCTCGCCATGAGTCGAGGCTATTATGGCTTCCTTGCCGCTGACAAATTAGAGCGCCCTTACCGCTTTCAACGCGCAGCATTACAACCTGATAACGCAATTTCGATCAACATCGAGCAACACCCCGGCATCCTGCGGGCACGCGAACTGTTTGCACTCGAACGCGCCGTCGAGGCACGACGCGAATGGTTTTACGCTACCCGCTACATGGTCGATGAGCAGTTATATCAGGCCGGAAAACTGGCCCACCACTGGGGCTGGCATGATCGTGCCATCTTCACCGTGGCACGTACAGATCATCGCGATGATCTCGATGTACGCTTCCCACTGGCGCATCGAGACAAGATCACACTCAAGGCCAGTGAAAACAACATCGAAACAGCGCTTGCCTTCGCCCTGATCCGCCAGGAGAGCGCCTTTATTCCAGACGCCCGTTCCAGCGCCGGGGCAATGGGTCTGATGCAGTTGATGCCGCGCACAGCCAAACAACTCACACGTGGCACCGGCATTCGCCTCAACAACAACATGCAACTGACCGATGTCGATACCAACCTCAAACTGGGCATGAAACACCTCGGGAAAGTGCTGCAACGTTTTAATAATAATCCCGTACTCGCACTTGCCGCCTACAATGCCGGCGAGGCGCGCGTTGATCGCTGGATAGCCGGCAAACAACGGGTTGATGCCGACATCTGGGCCGAGACCATTCCGTTTAAAGAAACGCGCCACTATATCCAGAATATTATGGTCTTTACCCCTATTTATGAGCAGCAACTTGGCCAGCCATTAACGCCACTCGTACAGCGCATGACACCGATTGGCACGCCACCACCAGTGATCACAAAAAATGGCGATAGAAATTCATCGCAGGCACCTCAAATACCAGACACCATTCAGAAGCCAGTCAAAACTGCCGATCTACTTCCCGTCGAAAATGACAGCACTGTGCAGATACCAGACAAGAATAAATCCCAGTCAAATAAAAAAGACGACACCAGCAGTGCTAAAACGATGCAATATACCGACATCATTACGCTAAATGAGCCACTACCAGAGGAAATCTAGCTAAGCTGTCTTATGCGGCCGCTCAGCACTGCCAATCATGCACAAATACGCTCCCGACATACCCACAAGTGCTGCCCCATCAGGGACCGCAACTGCGCCACAGGCTCGCCCTACACGAGTGATCGCCATCAGCAGTGGCAAAGGGGGCGTTGGCAAGACCAGCGTAACGACCAATCTCGGCATTGCACTGGCGCAGCTCGGCGCCAGGGTCTGCATTCTGGATGCCGATACCGGCCTCGCCAATATCAACATCCTGTTAAATCTCCACCCTGAATACACCATCGAACAGCTGCTCAATGGTGAAAAAGAACTCGACGAAATCATGCTCGATGGCCCCCACGGCATCAAGGTGATTCCAGCTGCATCGGGGATTACCGAGTGCGTGGATCTAGACCAAAAACAGCATCAGATCATGTCTCAGGCACTCAAATCGCTCGAGTCGCGTTTTGACTATCTGCTGATCGATACCGCTGCTGGCATCGGTGAAACGGTGTTGCAGTTCCTTGCCTCGGCACAGTACTGCGTACTGGTGATCTCACCAGAGCCCACCTCGCTAACGGATGCCTTTGCACTGATGCGCGTGATGAAACGCAAACAACTCAAACAGCCGATCTACACCATCATCAATCGCGCAGCCACACCCAAAAAAGCGAATGAAGTGTTCCAGCGTTTCTCCGCTGCCGCCAGGAAATATCTGCACACCCGCATCGGCTACATGGGCTGCATCGCCGAAGATCCAACCATCAGCAGTGCCATTTGCCTGCAGACCCCGATCATCATTGCACAACCTGAGAGTCCGGCAAGCCGCTGCATTAGCGCGCTCGCCACTCGCATCGATACTCGCCTCTCCGCCAGTAAAAAACCACACCATTTCAGCAAATACTGGCACGATAAAAGTCTGGAGAGCCTTCGCGCCAGCAGCGCGGCCACTACTCCCTTCACACCAGATAACGGACTCTCTGGTCACTATCTTTCCGCCGCGATCCTTGCCTACCTGCAGTATCCAGAAACCAGTGAGACAGAGGCACAGCAACTACTTCAGCCGCTAATTGCTACCGGTATTGAACGTTTTGGTCCAGCCGCCTTCAATCTACCCGCTGCGCCAACAGCAACATCAGCCGTATCACAGCCGCCGCCCGGCATCACTTCGGACATCTCGCGTCTCATGTCCGATATTGACGAAGCGGAAGCGGCCAGCATCATTCAACAGATCGTCACACGACATGAGAGACTATTCAAAAAATCACCACTGGATATCGAAAGCACACTGCTCGAAACCCTGTGCCAGCCGGACACTAATGAAGCGCAATTATCAGTATTAATTGAGACCTTGCAACAACACTATCGCGAACGTTTCGGCGATAGTGTGCATGACGACAAAACCAGACTGCTGGAGACATTCGCTGCCTTTTCGCAGCAGATTCGACAACGGGAAAAACGCCTGGACCAGGACCTGCAACAATTATCACAACTGATCCAGGAATTCAGCCACACCCACCATGACTGAACTGCGAAGCCCCTTCGCTACGCAAACGCCAGCCACTCACTCCTCGATCTGCGGTGGTGCCACTCTAAATACTTCATCGAGCGATGTAAGCCCCTTCGCCACTTTCTGTAGACCGCTGATCCGCAACGGTCGCATCCCTTCTTTTTGCGCATGCTGTCGAATTTTCGCCACATCAGCCTGCGGCTGGCGTAGCAGCTCTCGCACGCCACTCGAAAGCGTCATCATTTCGTAGATCCCAACACGCCCGGCATAGCCAGTCTGACGACACTCCACGCACCCTGCCGCTGCCATAATCTTCTCCGGCACCACGCTCTTCCACGGCTGACTCAACGACTGCCACAGCTCTTTATCGGGCGAAACCGGCTGCTTACAGTGCGGGCACAGCGTACGCACCAGACGCTGCGCCACCACCCCGATCACTGATGCACCGATCATATATTGCGGCACGCCAATCTCCAGCAGACGCGTGATCGCCAGTACGGCATCATTTGTATGCAGCGTCGAGAGCACCAGATGCCCCGTCAATGCGGCCTGAATCGCCACCTCGGCCGTCTCACGGTCGCGTATCTCACCCACCATGATGATGTCCGGATCCTGCCGCAACAGGGCACGCACCCCGTCGGCAAAGGCGAGATCGATATTATGCTGCACCTGCATCTGATTAAAATCCGGCACCACCATCTCAATCGGATCTTCAATGGTGCAGATATTGAGTTCCGGCTTCGCCAGGTGTTTAAGCGTTGAATAGAGTGTCGTAGTCTTGCCCGAGCCAGTGGGCCCCGTCACGAGGATGATGCCGTGTGGCTTATCGATCATCCCCTGCCACTGCACAGACTCGGCGTTGCCAAAACCGAGATCAGCAAAATTCTTCACCAGGATATCGGGGTCAAAGATACGCATCACCATCTTTTCACCAAAGGCGGTTGGCATCGTCGACAGACGCAGCTCCACCTCGCTACCGTTGGGCGCCCTGGTCTTGAGGCGGCCATCCAGTGGACGACGCTTCTCCGCCAGGTCCATACGCCCCAGAATTTTAATGCGGCTGACCACCGCGGCCATCACCGGCGTCGGCAGCTGGTAGACCTGATGCAGCATGCCGTCGATACGGAAGCGGATATTGCCCTGCTCACGCCGCGGCTCTAAATGGATATCACTGGCGCGTTGATCAAAGGCGTACTGCAACAACCAGTCGACAATCTTGACCACATGTTGATCGTTGGCATCGAGACTGCCGGCCTTGCCCATCTCCAGCATCTGCTCAAGATTGTTGATCTCGCCTGGCAGCGCGCCAGACTTATCGTCACTCGCGCCCACCACCGAGTTTGAGATGGCAAAAAACTCGACCCGGAAACGCTCGATATCCGCCGGGCTGGTCAACTCCAGCCGAATCTCCTTATTCAGGATATGTTCAAGTTCCTTCACCCACGCCGTGTTATAGGGCTCAGCCGTCGCAATCACTACATAAGCAGGAGCCACCTCAATCGGCAGCAATTTATTACGCTCAGCATAACTATATGAAACGACCGTCGCGATTCGTGCCGCATCCACCTTTAACGGATCAATACGACGATAGGGCATCGCCAGCTTATCCGCTAACCACTGGCTGAGAAACTCCTGATTCAACTCCTGAGATGGGCGTGTGACTGTGCTCAAACCGTGACTGGCGATAATCGCAAAAGGATGCTGCTCACCAGTGTCGCGAAAACGCGCCTTGAGCACCAACATCTCGTGCTGCTCTTTATCGATCAGGCCATCGGCAAGCAATTGATCGCTGACTTCATCGAGCCGAATGCGGCGCGACTCAGCCGGAACCGATTTTTTTTCCGTCTTCACACCCATTCACATAGACTCCTGTTGCATTATTCCACCGAAGCTACAATCCTTTCACAAGGCGATATACGCGCCGCCCAAAAGTATCATCATCGGCATAAAAGCGCCATCGGACCGGCCTCCCGGGGAACAGACCTATCTTTATAGCGGCAGGATTTATCGGCACCTCAATGAGAAAGAGGCGTCTGTGGTTGACCTGGCCGCCCCATACGCTAAGGGGCAACATATTATCGACGCGCTATAACAGCATCATGACGCGACCGCCGAGGTCAGCATTGAGAGGGCCTCTACCTATTAAGCTTCATCATCAGGAGTCCCTTTCGAAGGAGCTAAAAGCCATTTACCTTTACCACCCTTTTTTTCTTTCTTCGGCTTTGGTGCAGATGGCAGCCAAATTGAATTCGCGGAAAAACAACTCCAGGCCCACTTAAGCCACCCTAGCAGGCTAAATGCCAACCACAGGGCCCATGCAAGCATAATGACTCTATAAATATAGAGTGGCGATGTAATCACCCATGCCTGATCAAGTGTAGCGTCACTTCTATCCGCAAACCATTTCAAATTATTAGCGTAAGACTGATTACCTTTTATTTGCATATCTGGCGCACCAAGTAAGCCCTGTTCAACCGCAATAAAGAGGGAGAGGAGTGCCGCGAATGTAAAAACACCAAGCAACACCTGAATTGCATTAAACCATCGTTTATTTTTCTCTACCTCAATATTGCGGCGCCATACAATGGCAAAAAACCAGCCAACAACCAGTAAAGCCATATAAATACTTACCTGGCTCAACCCAATACCCAACAGCACCCACTGCCATGTTTTTAATGGGGTCGATTTCGTCTTCCCTAATCCCACAGAGACAATAATTATGACAATCAGCACCCCCCAAAAAAGAACAGCTGGTCCCAGCTTCGGACCGCCAACAAAGAGTATCCACCTGTCACTGCCTAATTTAACATTAGTAAAATTATTGACGCTGATGTTTCCCAGGTCTACATAAGGCGTAGCGAAATAAGCACTAATACCGTCTGGCAACCTCCACGCTAGCGTTACATTTTGGTGACCAGGGTGTATCGGCAGCGTGACAGAATCACCATCCTGCCTGATCGGCTGAGTCTTTCCATCAATTGTCACGGACTGGAGCACTGCACCTTGTGGCAGTGTCACTGTATGCTGCGTACCCTGACTACTTCGTATTGATAGTTCCAATGCCGCATCTGATGCCCGTTTGCCAGGAGAGACTGTTAATACAGATCGATCGATTGTTAACGTGTTGCCCTCAACACCTTCAGGTTTCTCTAGCTTGATAGTGACAGACTCGTCTGGCCATGGTCTCCACTCAGGTAACCACTGATTGTTTGCATCCTGATGGTGAATGACGGGAATCCCGTCAATCGTCGCGTGCCAGATCGGGCTGACATCTAATTTCCATACCTCCGACCATGTCGAATTATTATTGGCGACTAACGTCAATAAGTTAGATTTATTAAGAACAGACCTCCAGTGAACGACTGATGTCCCTGGTCCCATATTGATGACTACATGGGAATCTTCCGTATTAACACCATCAGTCACTACAGACTCACCTTCCAATAACGGAATTTTAAGCACGATTCCTGAACCCGTTGGAGAGACACGCGACACTTTAGTCTCAATATACCAGTCAATTCCGAATCTTATAATACGCTCTACATTTAAGAATGGCGGTAATGCAGTAGGTTCTAATTCTATCGTCTGCTCATCTGACTGCTCCTTTATACGTGTGAGTTGCAGCTGCCTGTCGACACGCCCATCCTCATGCACCCCTTCGAGGGTCCACCCTTTTAGCTTATAAGTGACACTATGAGCCTGCAGTTGTAAAGGAATTTGTAATTGATGTCGTTTTGGAAGAGCACCAACCGTGATCACCTGATGCACCCCCTTATCCAGCCCAATCCATAACAGACCACTTTTATCTCTAAATAAACGATCAGACAGCTCTCCACCCACAAGCACCTTTTCTGGCATCCAGTGATTAATGTTGACCGGCAGCGGCACAGCAATATTTTCTGAGACATGGATTTCAGTACGCATAGAAATTTGTGAACTATCAACATCAATATGAATTCTTGGTACCTGGGCACACTCCGGCAAGCACTTTGGAGGCGCTAGTAACCGTGTTTTTAGCTCCTTTAGTAAAGATTGATCTGGAAATCCACTGTTTTCCTGAGCGTACACATTCGATGGGATTGTTGATAATGATAATATCCCTAATAACCCGATGATCATCACTGATGTTGTGGCTTGACCGCTGGTCTTATTCTTAATTTTAATTCTAAATTTATTGAGGATATCTGGGATATCGAGCATCACTAACCCAAGCATGACAAGCAGCGCCACTCTTAAAATATTGAGCATCAGATTCATTAGGGGTGACATCAGCGTTAAATTAATATCCTGCTCCTTTGAGACAGGCCCATTCCAACGTAACGAAACAGTATTCCATTTCCAGGAGGGAACACCGGGCCCTGTTTGTACAAATGCATTAGGGTCATATTGCTGAGCCATGTATGAACTACTTTTGAAACGCTCCCTGTCGATAATCTTATTCTTCCTAAGGAGCATTGGTGATGCAACGTCTGCCGTGGCTACTTCAGAACTTTCTTCGGCAGCATGCTCACCACGTTCCTTGATTCTCATAGGCGCGGACGCTGAAGTATGATCCATCGTTTGATTCTGTTTCGCCAATTGTGGATACAGGCCAATCCTTATCTGGTCCACCATAAATGGGATTGCTAGCACGACTAATGTAAATAACCCGGCATACTTATACATTTGCACCATTCTCGAAAAACGGTTCTCGGGCAGCACTCTAAGTAAGGCAACAGCGGCCAATATATTTAAGAACACTATTTTCGGTGCTCCCGGTTCATGCCAGATAAGCGTTAACGTCAGAAGTGCAAGCACTCCCCACTTCGCACCCCAAAGTCGATATATTGCAAGAGAAGCAATAAGAACAAGAAAAAGGTCAAGCAGAGTCCACCGCTGCAACCATGTATTGGGGACATTATCTGGCCCACTGGCTGAGAAGAGTGTCCAGCCAGGCGGCAGGTGTAATGTTGCCGACAGGGAATGGAAATCATTATCCCACGCCACGGCCGGTATATTGTCCCTGTCACCCATGTATCGACTATCTGCAACCAGATTGATTGCACCACGCCTGACTTCAACGCCTTGCTTATCAGACCCTGCAGCTTGTGTTATAAACTGAGGCTTGTCATCGATTGCAACACGACCTAGTTTAAGCGCAGGGGTAGCCTCAAGCCGCCACCCTTTTGTCATTGTCCCGGTAATAGAATCTTGAATGGTATAACCGCTTCCATCAAAATCGAGCCATAACTTGCGATCCATAGAAAGCTTATTAGGCTCTGGTTCAGGATTTCCTCTCCTGATAATTTTGAGCCTCATTGTGTCGCCATGATTTACTCTATAAGCGGGTAACTGCTGCCAATGCGATGGAAGACGAGTCTGCCTCGGATCGACCAGGTCAATTCCACTTATCTCTACAAGACGTAATGCATTATTTGAATTAAAGACCCATATTTCTGGCTTTTTATTTGGTGAGGGAGGTTCTGGAAGCGATAGTTCAGAAGTGTCTTTATTTAGATGCGATACAAGTTCTACCGTCCATTTACCCGGCTTCACTTGAAGTCTAATCTTACCATTGGACTCTATCCGTGCAGGTAATCCGCTTGATAGGCTTCTCGGAATGAATCCTGCTAGCAGGCTATGTCCAAGGGTCACTTCCCTTTGCGCTCCAGACACATCAATCTCATATCGGGTGGTAACAGAGAGTGGGTTGTCATCATTAATCTTGCGGAAGACCTCATATTCGAACCTGTCCTCTACCATCAAATCACTACCATGGTCTCTCTGCCTGAGCCACAGCTGCCCGTTAGCGTTAAGATCAGGAAATTTGATTGTCTTGCCATTAATAGACAGATTTACAATCGCTGTTTCTTTTGGAATAACCAACGACTCCGGCAGTTTCCTCCATGAAAACGTACCCCTAATTACGTGTGCACCAGGCTGAATTTTTATGACAGGCCGGCCGGAGCGGGTGATCACCGTTGCAGGCTTATCATCAACAGTAACATCCTGCGGCCATCGGTTTTGGCTTCCTGGAAGCGGAATCGTGGCTTCCGCTTCAATGTGCCATACTTGCTCAAAGATCCCTTTGTCTTTGCTGAGATTAAGGGCTAATTTTGAAGGCCAAGTACACTGATGATTCTTTTGATTGTAATAATAGGTACAGTCACGCGCTTTATTTCCATGAAGCACCCATCCAATCCACGGTTTCAACGATTCAGGCACATCGTCAGGCTTTATCCGATCTGCCAAAGCAGTACCAGATAACACCAACATAAATACTGACAAAAATATTACGAGTATCTTCTGAGGCAGGTATGCATAAAACTCTAGATTAGTTAATGGCATGACTTACAATCCCCC
>CALZMY010000008.1 GCA_945788675.1 uncultured Gammaproteobacteria bacterium
AGAAATATCAAACCCAGAAGGATCAGGACACCAATCGCCAGTTTGTTTTTACTCATTCAATGATAAAAGCAGGTTATTTATCTGTTGGTGCAGGCGCCACCATACGTGACACACCTTTAGTTGAGAGAGGTTTTACATTGCCAAATTTTTGCACCCTTTGATACTGCTTCTGATCCAGTACATACCCACCCTCTTGAAGTTTGCCAACGGTTAAGGTGACATTTGTTCCCTGATAGACAGTGGCACCTTTAGCTGGCGATTGCCTGGCTATTTTGCCATTTTTACTGGCGTTGGTGACCTTTACACTCTTCAGGTTTTTTTCCAGATCGAAGGTTAAACCACTACTATCTACGGACTGCAAAGCGGTGACCAGATCTTTTCCAGATAAATTGGGCATTTTAACGCTTGCAATCGTTAATGCCACTTTGGTCTGTCCCGAGTATACCACTGCTCCCGGCCTTGGTTTTTGACCCAGGATTAAGTTATTTGTCTTCCTGGCAAGCTTATGTACTAACTCATAATCGATTTTCTGACTCTTTTTCTTTTTCCCCAGAAATTGTTTAGCGCCCTCCAACGTCATTTTGGTGAAATCTGGCAGTGCGTCATACTTCAGCTCAACCACATCGTGTCGGGGATCAAACGCTGTGCTGGACAGTGGCTGTTGGCCAATGATGCTCTGTGTGGCATCCGCATCCACCACTGGAACCTCCTTGACCTTTATCTTCCTGTCCTTAAAGTACTGCCTGGCTTCAGACATCAACCAGCTCGTCACATTCGGTAATCCATTTAACACCAGTTCGACAGACATGCCGGGCTGAATCACCGTCTCTGGCGCTGGTGATTGGCTGATGACAACAGTGGTTGCCTCTCGAACTTCCTTAATCTGTGACGTAAACTTTATGTTGTTGTTCTTTAAAAATCGCTCTATCGCTGCCAGTCGCCACTCGCTAAAATCAGGTAGCGCAGAGACTGTCAGTTCCACTGTGTCCTTCCCCGGTTCTACATTATCAGCAGCCCGTGGATACTGCGCCAGAATGGCACTAGTGGCCTTTGGGTCGACTTTAACTATCTTTGTATAATTTATATTATTGTTTTTCAGAAATTGCTCAGCGTCTGCCAGGCTCATATCAGTGAAATCAGGGAGGGTTACCTCACCGCCCATGGGAGCAGCGCCGCCAGCACTGGAATAGACTAATTCCACCGTGTCCGTACCAGGCTCTACCTCTTCATCCGGTAACGGCAGCTGATCCAGTACGATGCCGGGCTCGCCGGGATCCGCCTGCTCTATCGTGGTATACGCGATACCATTATCATCCAGGAACATTTTGGCATCATCAAGACTCATCTGTGTAAAATCGGGTAGCTGAACAGGCTCAGCTCCATCCTCACCACTGGATAACACTATCGCAAGCACTATCCCAATCACCAGTAATAAAGCGGCCCCTATTCCAGCCGGAATCCACCAGTTAAACTTTTTAGTGCTCACTGGCGGCGCCGTCGCTGGGGCAGGTACTTCAAAATGCACCGGCTCACCTGCGGTAAATTTCACACCAGGCTCATCGGGATCAAAGACACGCAGGCGATAGCTGTATTTTCCTGGCTCACAGCCATCGGTCGGCACCTTAAATTTGGCGCTGACCTGGGTAACCGTATCTTCCTCCAGGTCAAACTCGGCTATATCTTCAAACCACTCGTTCTGCAACGGCTTTTCCACAACGACCTCAGCGCCGACATGGAGGGGACCGTCTGTGATGTTTTTTACATTAAATACATGCTCGCCGGCGCCATCGTCCCCACAAGTGACGACACCCTTTAATTCTTTAATCGTTACGAAACTTTTATTCATCACTTAACTCCTCTTCGGCCGCAGCCTTAAATTCCAGTTCATATGTTATATAGGCCGGTTTTTCTTGTTTAATTATGCGCTCAATTAAGACACGATGTCTCGCCGCCTCCGGCGGTGCTAGAATCTGTATGTGAAACGGCCGCGGCCTGCCGTGCTCATCGCTAGTGTTGTCATTCAACTCGAAACCGACGGTACCCGTTGCGACCTCTAAAAACAGTTTCATACCTCTTGCGGTGCCGCGCCAGTGTGAGAATTGAACCGCGGCCGCAATCATCTCTCGCAGGCGCCCATTGCCAGGTGATATTGCATCGGTGGTGCGTTGGATCGCCGCCGGTTGCTCGCAGTAGGAAGGAAAAAACCGATCCAGATCCAGCCAGCTTGCAAGATAGGGAACAAAGTTCTCCGGTGTACGATAGGGGTTAAAATAAGTTTCGATCTGTTTGAGCACCGTCTCAGTAGGCGCGTGCAGTTCCTCCATCAGATTAAGTAGTGCAGCGAGTGGACTCTCGGGCGTGAGGGTCTCCTGATAGATGCGCGGTAACAGTCGTTCAATCTGCTGGGATTTCATCTTGATAGAAAACCTCAATCGCATGTTCGTCTGAACAGAAAAGCCAGGTTTCAGGGACGCTGACCTTCTCTAAAAATTCCTTGTTCGATACATTTTCGTAGTTTGCGCCCTCGTCAGTACTGCGGTAGACACCTTCAATCCCCCCTGCCAGCAAGATATTGCCATTTGGATCAGCAGCGATCGTATCAACAGGATGAAACAGACGTTCCGCTCCATACAGGGGAAGATTACAGGAGATATCGGATGCGATCCACGACGGTTTACTGTCAGCGATATCGAGCTTCAACACCCCCCCTCGCAGCGATGCGGCAAAGACTTTAGAGCCCTGAAAGGCTAAACTACGGCAGCCGCCCGCGTCCCAATTTTTATCATATGCGCGCCAACCTTCAGGGTTTTCCTCCGCCCCGGTAAGGCGCCAGCGGAAAAATCCTTTTCCGGGATCATTGCCAATCACAGCGATGCCAGCACACAGGTAGCGATGTGGACCATAGTGGTGAAAGGCAAGTACCCGTACCATCTCCTCCTTTAATCCGAGGAACTCAAACGAGTCTGACTTACCACCGAGGTTTGATAAATAGACGCCTTGTTCCTTCTGGGTCGATACTGCGACACTGGTACCACCGAATATGTCAGCTGACACAGCAACCGCATAAAAGCCGAGTGTAGGTTTTTTTGAATTAACCACTACTTGATTGGGTTCGGCTCCCTCATTCAAAGGCAATTCGTAAAGTCCCTTCTCGGTCGCCAGTAGCAGTATTGGCACATTATCGCGATCCAGCCATGCCATGTCGTACACTTTAAAGGTGGTGCGCAAAGCCACCTCCCAGGTCTCTCCAGCATCATGTGAAATGTGCAACGCCGATCCGCCATCGGCATCGTCATTGCTCAACTCCGTCGCTACCGCCAGCAGTCCAGGCCTGCGTTGGGGGCTAGCTTCTTTTGGAAACGATTTAACTAAAATCGCCTTTTCATCCTGAAAATGCGCGACTGACTCCCAACCCGATGCATTATTAGTCGTTCTGAATACCGTATCGCCGGAAACTGCATACCAGGTATCCGGCTGGAATGCATCTGCGCATACAGATTCCACCTCCTTGTCCGGTGCTTCGCTAATGAGCATTCTAACCTGAGAAAGCGTCACTACCCCGGGCTCGGCCCCGATGATTTTATAAATATCGTATGCGCTTAATGCCAGGCCAAAAGGCCAGCCCTCATCGTCCTGCCATGAAACAGGTGTAATAGTTTGCCAAAGTCGCTGTAAGATCCGTTGTTTTACCGCGCCCTTATCCTCTTCTTCGCGAACGATGACATTAGCCTTGATTTTTACAGTTTTAATGCGGGCCCAATTAACCACACAGGATGTGCCTAACGGTTTACGTTTGTCTAACGCGGCTTGAATCTGCTCGCGGGCCACATCGGTTTGGTGACTTTGTAGCATCTCAGCGGTAACCCAGGTATGAGATAGCTGCTCCTCAGGAATATGGGGAACCAATAACAGCTCTACAGTGCCGGGAGGTGCATATTCCCAAAGCGACGCCTTGGTATATGCATGAGCTCGATCTACAGCCCCAGAGCTACGTTTAGCGATCAATTCAAAATCCCGTGCAGTAACCGCACGGTGCAAAGAATGCAAATCTACTGGCCCGCGTTTTACCGCATTTTCAATCGTTTCGGCGTCACCCCCACCAGTAGCGGATTGTGCATTATTGACTTCCAGACCCGGAATTGCATCCTTGAGTACTGTCAACAAATTCGCCATCACATTACCAGCACGGCCTCCACCGCGACAGTACCAGATGCGTATTTCACGATTATCCTGCGGTACTTCGGCCAGCGCTAGCGGTGTGTCGGTTAAACCTCCCTCGGCGCGCTCCATTTGAATGGCGGGTGCAAAAGTGATGGTTCCAGCGAGGCGGTCCGCGATATAAACAAACCTGTTTTCCTCGAGCAAGGCAAAATTATCCTCTTCCCGCCAGATGCGAAACACCTTGTCGTCATATCGAATGGCGGCTTCAGATCCCTCCAGCTCATCAGGGCTGGTTTCCACCCCCACCACTAGATCAAGTTCATCACCTGTTGGCGAAATAATCGGCGGACGACTCACCGTTACTGTCAATCCAGGCATGCCTGTGCCATACCCAACTAATTCACCTTCAATCAACTCGCAATGGCGCGCCAACACCTCTACCTGCGTAGATCCGGGCGCAATAGAGATTGCTTCCATCGTAGTAAATACAGGTGCTTCGGCACTTGCGTCGGAACGAGAACTGGCTACCCGTGTGCCGCGTGGAATTTCCAGCTTATGCTGTTGTGGGCGGGTTAATGTAAATTGCAGCGTTACACTAGCCGCGTCTGGTGGCTGAAGTACCACACCAATCAAGTGAAGTAATTCTATGTGAATTTTCTCTGGCACCCGATTAAGACGATAGTGCATGATGTCGGTAAGGTAGGCAAACAACTCCAGCAATGTCATGCCCGGATCGCTCGCATGCAGGTCAGACCACTCCGGACAGGTCTGTGTTATACGGCGTCGCGCTTCATCAACCAGGTCTTCAAAGCGCCGATCATCAAGATTGGGAGATTGTAATGGCATTAAACCACCTCCCCTGTCAGTTGCATGAAAAACACGAGTTTGTCGCGACGAGCAGTTCTAACGACCCGGTAATCCAGCACGATCTCCATCCGTTCCGGCGCGAGCTCATTTGCACGAGCGTCAAGATGCAGAATTTCAATGCGCGGTTCCCACTGATTAATCGCCTGTCTGACATACTGGATCGCTTCACCATGCGTTGTCGCGTCATTGGGTGCGAAGACCAGTCGCCGTAGATAGCTGCCGTATTCTGGACGCATTACGCGCTCACCAGGACTTGTCGTTAACAACACTAATATCGCCTGCCTTACCGAGGCCACTTCGTCCACCATATCTATTCCGCCAGTGCTGGATATTTGCAGGCCTTTACGTTGTTCAGCCATGTCGAAATCCGGATGGATAAAACGCCATGCATTATATAACGGGGTCGCCATCACTCCTCCACCACGAAATTTTGTCCTGGGCTGCGGACCTTATATTTGACCATCCCCGGCGGTGTACCATCGGTCTTCCCGGTAACGGTATCAAGACACACACGCTTGCCATCAATGCGTAATAAGTCCGAGTAACCGACCTCTACTTTTAACGTCGTCAGGCAGGGTTTAATGGTTGGACCTACGTTAGGACATCCGACGATCGGCCGCGATTCGGGATCCGAATCCACCAAAACCTTGCGGTTTTCTATTGTCACGAAGGGCTGTGTAGCAATAATGCCTACCATCCCAACTTCGTGGGCACATACTAAAACAGCATCTTGAGTCAATAACTGCATTATGCCCTCTCAAAATTAATTGCATCGCCACTGATGGTAACGGTTTGTCCCGGCGCCCCGATCTCAAGATCTGTTTCCGCGTGTATCTGACACCCTTTGGGCGAGAGTTTAACGATGCTTCCGTTATTATCCCCCATCTTAACTTGACTATGCGACAATTTAAAATAGCAGCCATTCTTGTTTCTGATATCTACTGTTTTTTTGACATCATCAAGACGTATTCTTTGGCCGCCCGGCGTGATGAAAGTGAAACGCCTGACCCGTCCGTCGTCCACACCCGTATCGGGTGGCGTATGGCTGCCATAGAGCCCCCCCAGGACGATAGCCTGCGCAGGATCTTCATTTAACAACAGGACAAGCACTTGATCATCAATATCAGGCAATGCGATCACCCCTTTATTCGGGCCTGCACCAGGTAAAAGCACATCGAGCCAATCTGTTTCAATATCTTCATAGGTTGCTAACGTCACACGGATGCGACCCAGCTGCTCCGGATCATCCACATTACTTACAATCCCTAAAGTCGTAATGGTGGCCCTCAAACGCGCGGGCGACTGAGGGGCCGTAGTATCTAATTCCGAAATGTAACCGCTGCTGTTATTGACAATATGTTTGACGCTAGTGATGACATAGCGACCGGCCAGAGGATCGGCGATACCACTAACTTCAATCGGCGCTCCCGGCCGTAGTCTCACGTCACCTTCAGCGACGCCCCAAAGCGTCACTTCATCAGCAACACGGCGATCTAATTCACCCTGGGCAATCCCATCGGCCTGATTGTCATCCTGCACTAGCTGATCAACCATGATACGCTCGCCTGAACCACCGACTTGAGTGGATGAAACCTTGATCGACGCTTTACGACCGGACCGTGCCATATCCGCCCGTCCGGAATGCTGGGCAGCCAGCCAGGGATTCCAGGCAGTCGTCTCTACTGATTGGCAGGCTGTATTGGTATTAACATCGACTCTTGCCTCCACCAGAGATGATCCAAGCGCCAACGGGATCACCTCACCAAAACCTTCAAGGGTCGCGAGGTGCAATACCTCATCACGTAATGTGAAATAGAGACCGTATCGTTCAGTCACTTCGCTGATAAACTCCAGGTCAGACTGACAAAATTGAACCAGTTTTTGCACTAATGGACCCGACTCATGCGCTTCCACTGAAATTCCCAGGTCGGCCACAAGCGCGCTCGCCAGTTCCGACGGGTTAAGTTGTACATGAGCTGAAACGGGTTGACGCTTGCGTAAACGATGCAATAGATCATAAGCACGCACATAGATACGGCGCTCCCTGGAGGGGCCGTAATGAAAGTTCAGTGCTGTGATCTCTCCTTTAAACAAAGCGATATCCGCCCCCTCGACAAAAACATCTAGCGTGGCACCAGGCAACATAACATTAGCCTCTGCGAGGGAACCTGCCGTATCAAGAAAGCTGATTTCACAAAGCGTCGGTAACGACAAATACTGATGAACCCTGATCTCATCAATCGCTTGAGCATCGTCGTTCGATAGCGCCATCCCATCGACTTTAACATCGAACTTCGGAATCGTAATCAGCGAACTCACGATATAACGCCTATATATGCATATCCTTTCACCGCGGAACCTCTAACACATAATCAGGCGGAAAATGCGTCGGGTCGTCGAGATCATTGTGGTGCGCGATTGCGCGCCACATCGCGGCGTCGCCATCGTAAAAATTCGCCGCAACCAGATCAAGACGTAAGCCGTCTTCATCCTGGCCATACTCACTACTCGTTAATTCAACGGCCTCGATACGCTCACCCAATGTTTTTTGAGTGGCGCCATTAAGCGTACCGTCACCCATTGGTTGATCCAGTGAGAACTCATCCCTGGGTTTTGCAGACTCCATTACGCGAAGCATTCTAAGGCGCAACCAGGATCGTCGTGGTAAACCCGTGGACGAAAAATATTCAAGTCGCTCTGCGACGTGGGTCACGATGCCACGAAAATATAAATTTTTTCCCCATACAAATCGACAGAGTTGCGGTCTTGCATAGGCCAACTGACGCTCGGTATTCTCTGCAAGCGCCCATATCGGAGCTGTCAAATCACGAACGTCTCCGGATGTAATAGTAGAACCAGGCAAACAGGTATCGAAGAGTAAATCCAGGGCAAGTTCAGTACTTCCCCCCCCAGAATACAATAAGCGGTCATCCGCAAGGTCAGCCCCGGTCACCAGCCCTCCAGTGGATTTCCGTTGCTGCACTCCGGCGCGACGGCGCTGCACCAGGCTTTCCGGATTCAACATGCAGCGCAGGCGCTGTACTGTTTTATTCAGATCACCGCTGCTTTCAATTAAAAACGCCACATGTTCCATGCGCCACCCTTGTGTTCGATTTCCAATCTGTGCAGACGCTCATTATCGTTTTGTAGTGACGAAATAAGCTGAGCATTCGTTTCAATAATATCCTCTGATGGCTCTTCCCAGAATTCATCAGATAAAGTCGGCCAGCGATCCGAGGTGGAAAAAACACCCGCGTCTGCAGGAACGTCATCCATCACACGCCCCAGGTCTCTATTCTTCTGGTTTGACTCATAAATTTCTACAGGCTCTGCTGTGTTCACCGCGTCATTGCTGTGTAACGTATCTACGGACTCCATTCGCCGAGGATGGGACTGAGATTTTGCCTGTTGACCCAGGATGTTCCCATTGGTGTCGCGATATCGAGGGGAATTCTCTTCCCTGGTGTTACCGACTGTTGCGGCCTTCTTCACCGCTCGTCCTTCAGTCTCTACAGCCGTTTTTTTACCGGGTGCTGGCGCATCGAAACCTGCAGACAGCATGGCATGATCAGGTTTAACGTATCGCTCACCTAAACCGCTCTTAATTGTCTTTCTAAAGGTACGTGGCTTTCCCACTGCCGCCTCACTGCCTATGTTACGTGGTGCCTGCATCACGCGGCTCTGTTTTTGATGTGTATGTTTACTTACTCTGTGTTTGGTGACGGTTGGGGCCTGGTTGTCTGCTTGTCCATCCGTCGCGCTTATGTCTGGAAAGCGCTGGGGCATATCAAGTTCATCAGACATTATTCCTATACCGTTTGTCTGCAGTAGATTTGACGAATCAACGGCAAAGTCCCCGATACTTTCACTTGTTTTGGTTTTAGCCATGTCAGGGGCGTGGGCATCGATCCTTACTCGCTCTGATATAGGGGCATCGGACAACATAGCACCGGGCTGTTGCTCAGTCATGGTCTGGTTTGTTGCTTCGGTGTGGGAGGGATAATAGTCCTGTACACTAATCTTTACCCGCTGTGCGGTCCCGGCATTTGATCCGTTGTCGTGTTGAGCCTCTCTCTCTGCTACCCCTGCCTCCGATCGGTTTCTCATCGCATGATCCACATTGTTTATTTCAGGGCCATGCGTTTTATCAGGAGGAAAAGAAGATTCAGTCAGCGTTTCAGGTCGCTTATCAGATGTGAGTTTAACGCGCGATGACAGCGATGCAGCCTGCTGCTGCGGAGCAACGGCATCTCGCTGCAACAGGCGTGGCTTCTCTGTAGCAAGGGGTCGCTCCGCGCTACCTGGTCCACTGCTAGCGGGACTCGACCCGGATGTTACATTACTGCTTATCTGCGAAGATGTTG
>CALZMY010000009.1 GCA_945788675.1 uncultured Gammaproteobacteria bacterium
CACAAACGCAACACTCGGCGTATTATTTCATGAGGTCTCCCACGCTATTCTTCATATGGAATTAAGAGGCACCCCAACCTGGATAAACGAAGGACTGGCAGAAACCTTTGAATACAGCACGGTTAAAAAAGGCAAAATGCAACTAGCATACAATGGCGCATGGATGGAAATCATGCAGCACAAATTACGCGAAGGATCACTACTTTCCTTTGGCGACTATCTCTCCATATCAAACAAGGAGTGGCGTACAGAATCAGCCAGGGTAGAACGCTCCTACTATAGGATCGCCTGGTCGATGATGCGATTCCTGGCCTCTTCCAAAACCGGCATCAAAACGCTACATGCAGTGATTCACTCCGGTAAAATAAAGCCCTGGTGGAATGGCAAATCATTAGCAAGGCGTTTCGCAGATAACTACCCTGGCGGTCTGAAAAAACTGGATGCGCACTGGCGCAGCTGGATTCGAAGGCTTGGAGAATAAAGCAATAACCCGGAAATAAGCGGCGCTAACTAATGACTGTTTTCATTTGATTTAAAATGGCGCTGGGGCAGTGAGTTCAATACGTCGGCCAGTTGCAGGGTGATCAAAACAAAGTTTTTCAGCATGCAGTAACAGCCGCTCAAGCGCTTCACCATAGAGTTCATCGCCCATAATCGGGGCATTAAGGCCTGCCTGATGGGCGGCATGCAGACGCAGCTGGTGTGTACGCCCTGTATGTGGATAGAAATAGACTCGCGTCGTATGCGCTTCGCGTGCGATCACCTGCCAGTGTGTAATGGCAGGCTTGCCATGGGTAAAACAGACTATCTGGCGCGGCCTGTCGTTAAGGTCCACCCGCAGTGGCAGCTCGATAGTACCGCAATCATTGCTCATCCCATTCCCGTCATATTCTGGCAGCCGTTTTGACAACATCGCAATGTAGCGTTTTTCAATGGTGCGTTGCACAAACTGCTGCTGTAAAGCCTTATGTACCGCGCGATGTTTTGCAACCAACAACAGACCGGAGGTGGACATATCGAGACGGTGTACCAGCAACAGACCAGTGGCATCAGGATAGCGATGTTGCAGGCGCGTCTGCACTGAATCAGTGATCTCTTTTCCCGGCACGGAGAGCAATCCACTCGGCTTGTTGACGACGAGCAGATCGTCATCTTCATAGACGACCTCGGGCGCAGCGACATCGTTAAATCCGTGACCCGTAATCACACGCGGCTGCACGTCGATCCCTTTCAGCATAAAGGGCAATATGGGATTACATTTTCCTCTGCACGCAGGGTAATAACGACCATGGTGACGCACCCCCTCTTTAGGCGGTGCGCCCCACCAGAATTCGGCCAGGGCCAGCGGCATCAAACCGTGTCGATGTGCATGCTGAAGGAGCTTCGGTGCCGCACAATCGCCCGTGCCTCCCGGCGGCAGCGACTGTTCAAAAAATTCACAAATCGTGCTGCGCTCACCCACTCGATTGATGAGCGTATAGGCCTTAAAAAGCCGGCGATGCAGCCTGTTCGAAAGCCTTGTTCGGGCCCGCTTAAGTTCGGTAATCTGCTGTTCAATCAGTGCTGATTTTTCCTCAACAACAACCAGCCTTTCACACCAGTCGTGCCGAAGCGCTCGAAATTCACGTTTATCCTGTTGACTCTCGAAAGAGAGCCTGACAAGCAATGCCTCATCAGCCCCCTGCAGATTTAGCCGCTCACGCTGGTCACGTCGAGAGCGCTTACGACGCTGATGAACCAGCGTCAATGCAGCCAGTTCGACATTACGTTGTTGCTGCAATCGTTCAAGTTCGTCATTTAATTCCCCTAGCTCTGCGCTATTTTGCAACGCCGTTATCTGTCCTTCATACACTTTGAGTTGTGCTTCACCGGCAGGCAAAAATCCATCCAGTGCCTGCTGGTCAAACAGTGGTGGCACAAAACCAGGCACTCGCCATTTTCCGGCCAACATACCGGAGAAGGCCGCGAGATAACCAATCTGATCATTGACATCGCTTACCACCAGCACACCAAACATCTTGCCACCAGCGGGTGCATCGAAGTCATGCTGCCACGCCTGCCTGTTTTTCAGCCGTCGCTGTAACTCAAGCGCAGCTTGCTGTGCAATGGGATGTGGCGTGTTGCTAAAGGGGCTTGGAAAGCCTGGAGGCGGATCAACACCTTGAGGAGGAGAAAAAAAGATTAGGTCATTCATATACGGAAGATCGTTATTTTAGCGGGGAATTCTAACACGTCTGAATCCCGACCTCAGCGCGATCGAACTGTTTCTCAACAACCATCTATAATTCAGGTAGAATTCAGCAAACCGTCGTATGCTTATAACTATTAGCAGAACATATCAAGATGATTCAAAAACAGGAGTTAAATCATGATAGCGCGTTTTTACTCAAAGACATTCATACTGCTGCTGGTGGCCATGTTCATCACTGGCTGCACGGCCATAAAATCAAGCCGTGACATCGTAGAGGGGATCCACTTTGAGCGCATCGATTCTAATGCAGCTTCAATCACACATATCTATCTCCACCGCCGAGCACCTGATGGGATGGACCTGCATGGTGAACTAAAACGCAAGCTAGCTGGCCGTGGTCAGATACCGGGGCACCTGCATATCACGCTGATCGATCCGCAGGGTCAGATATTGAAGGAAGCAAACGTCGACTACAAACGCCACAATGCGCAATCAAATCACGCCCATTTTTCCATTCCACTGCCTGTTTCGCTCGAGACCGGTAGCACGATACGCATTACCCACATGGCCGCTGAACGCAATGACCTTGGGGATCACACACAGTGGACAGATGACTCTGCCCATTAGGCAATACCAGGGTCAAAAAAGCGCTGTCTTTTTTGACCTTTCAACCGGCATAAATCACCCCTGCCACGCAAGCACATGATGACAGGTTTGGGCGATTGTCAGCCTATGGATTAAAGCCGCGATCCCGCGTATCATTCCATCTTCCGTGCGCTTTTCGGCTCATTAACAGATCAAAGCGTTACCCCTCAAACCGAGACAATACAGAAGAGAGTTATGGCAGGCACAGAATTATTTGGCGACGAAGAGCGCAAAGAGGTTGCGGACGTGATGGAAACGGGCATCTTCATCCGTTATAACCAGGACGACGCACGCAATGGACACTGGAAGGCGAAGACCTTCGAAAAAGAGTTCGCCGACTATCACAACGTAAAACATACCCACATGTGTGCCAGTGGCACAGCAGCGGACGCAATCTCGCTGGCGGCCTGCGGCGTTGGCGCGGGTGATGAAGTGATCGTCTCGCCATTCTCATTTATCGCGCCGGTCGAAGCGGTGCTGGCAGCCGGGGCGATCCCGGTCTTTGCCGAGATCGATGAGACGCTGTGCCTCTCGCCGGAAGGGATCGAGGCAGCAATCACACCAAAGACCAAAGCAGTGCTACTGGTGCATGTCTTTGGCGCGATGGCTCGCACCCAGGAGATCGCCGATCTCTGTGCCGCAAAGGGCGTTATTTTAATCGAAGACGCGGCTCCCGCCCTCGGCGCATCGCAAAATGGCAAACTTGCCGGTACCTTTGGCAAGGTCGGCTGTTATTCGTTTGATTTCTACAAGATCATCACCGCCGGAGAAGGTGGCGCCATGATCACCAACGATGAAACGGCCTACAATACCGCCCACATGTTTGGCGATCACGGCCATGACCACATCGGTGATAATCGAGGCATGGAGGCACATCCCATCCTCGGCTTTAACTACCGCGTCAGTG
>CALZMY010000010.1 GCA_945788675.1 uncultured Gammaproteobacteria bacterium
AGTGTGAATCCCCGCTGCGAATCACGCTGGCACAGGGAATTTCACGTGGCGAGCGAATGGATTATACGCTGCAAAAATCGGTGGAACTGGGCGTCAGCCGTATCATCCCGCTCTCCACCGAGCGCTGCGGCGTCAAGTTTGACGCCAAACGTGCCGCCAAACGCCTACAACACTGGCAAGGGGTTATCATCAGCGCCTGCGAGCAGAGTGGCCGTAATGACATCCCGGAGATTCTACCGACCATCTCGCTGCACGCCTGGCTTGATGCCCATCGTGTACCCTGCCAACAGCAAGAAGCGCTGCGATTGCTACTACACCCTCGCGCAACACAATCACTCCGCCAGCTAACGCCCCCCACTGGTGAGATCTCACTCCTGATCGGCCCCGAAGGCGGGCTCAGCGACAACGAGATTGACATGGCCACACAGTGCGGATTCGAGGGGATTCAGCTCGGGCCCCGCGTATTGCGCACCGAGACAGCCGGGGTCGCTGCACTTGCCGCGTTACAGTCATACTGGGGGGATCTGGGGTGACGCCACGCCGGCTCAGAGCGGAACAAAGAGCGTAAAACTCGCGCCGCGCCCCGCTATTGATGCTACCTGCACCTCTCCTCCGAGACGACCTACCTCGATATTCACGACATCCAGCCCCATCCCTCGGCCCGACACGGGTGAGATCGACGGGCTTGTACTAAGGCCGGGGTAGAAAATCATCTCAGAAAGCGCCGCCTGTGCCGCTGCCTCAGCTGAAGTCACACAACCAGAATCCAGCGCTTTTTGACGCACAGCCACTTCATCAATACCTGCTCCATCATCAGCAACCGTAATCACAGCCATCGAATCCTGTTCATTGAGCCCGAAAGAAAGCACTATTTCGCCACAATCCGCCTTACCCATCGCCCTCCTGCGCGCTAGTGGCTCAATGCCGTGGTCGATCGCATTCCACAATAACAATTCCAATGGGGCGATAAGCTTTCCGAGCACCTCAACCGGCATCTCTAACGCCTCCCCCCTTACTATCAAACGTACCTGTTTATCCAGCATGACACTGGCACGCTCTACCAGAAAACGTAGACGAGGTAGCTTTTGAGAAAAAGGCTGGCGTACCACCTCGCGTCCGTCCGCTCCCTCCAGCCACAAACCACTGCCACGCTGTAAAGGCCGTGCTGGAGATCTCGACACCGGCTCAACGCCCTCAGCGGTAAACGACAACAAGTTTTCCACCTGCTGCCTGGCCAGCAATTTTGCGATCACATCCAGACGACTCACATAGCGCTCAAGCAACTCAAACAATGTCCTGGATGTTTTCAGCTCACCCTTCAAAAAGGCAGCGACATAAGACTCAAGGTACTGAATATTATCAACCAGCCCCTCAACCCCATACACCAGCACCCCACCCTTCAACGCATGCAGATGACGCAGTAATTCCATTGCCAGTGGCTTCTGCTCCGGCACCTGCTGCCATTGCGCAAGCAGCAAACGAATTTCCCGTAGCGAAGAGTCAACACTATCGAGGAAATCCTTCATCACATCCGCCGGAAAATTCTCCAGAGACGGCGTTGCAGAGGACTCTGGACGGACACCAGCGTCGGACATCTTATCTTCAATATTTTCGAGGAAATCATCATCACACTGATAGCCGTCGCGGATACTCTCGATATAACAGGTCACATCATCGAGCACCTCAACATAGGCCTGCAGTCCCTGGTTAGATAGCGTCTCTCCTTGATAATCCTGGTACGGAGCACTGCTATTGAGCACTTCGACTACGCGTGCAAGCGATAAGCGACACAATGGCAGACTGACCTCTCTGATTTGCCGACCAATCAGCGCTTCTTTGCAATCAGGTGGCGATGCAAGACATTCAACGACCAACGCTCTAATCCGGCCAAGGTCTACCAGCAGTTGATCGATTCCCTGCGGAGAAAGCGCGCGCTGCTCTGCTGGGTCATGACCACTGTCAACATCACTCATGAGCAGAAAAAACCTGATCTAGTATATATTAACATCACACACATCCTGATTAGGGGTGGTATTTTATGACCAACAATCCCTGCCACCGGATAAACAAAGGAGCCACTCCACTTCACTCCCCATATCACAATAAATACACCTAACCGCCGAGACAAACAACTGTACAATTTTACAGTTGACATAAGCATTTTCTGCCGTTGAAGACTGATTTACGCCCATGACAACTTAACCATCACTCTGCAAATAAAGAATATCTCCTTAGTACTCACGATCTTAGAGGCAAGTGATCAGATATCAGACCATCGCCAAGCCAACGCAAGCGGCGTATCATGGCACCTTTAACCACGAAATTAATGACTAGAGCAGGCGACAGATAACCGATATGAGCGCGATACCACACCCACCCGTTCCTCACCTGACCACCGCTCTGAGCGGTCCGCTACTTCAGCTCGAACGCCACCTGCTGGAACAACAGTCCGAAATCGAGGGATGGTTCCGCCGCCAGTGGCAGCAGACCAGCGCACCGTTTTACACCTCCGTCGATCTACGTAACGCAGGCTTCAAACTCGCGCCGGTAGACACCAATCTCTTTCCGGCCGGCTTCAATAATCTTAATCCAACGCTGATCCCCCTCAGCATCCAGGCGGCGCAGGCCTCGATTGAGCGCATCTGCCCCACCGCCAACCAGATCCTGATCGTGCCGGAGAGTCACACCCGCAACACCTTTTATATGGAGAGCATTGCCGCACTGCAGGACATACTGCTAAAGGCCGGCTTTGAAGTGCGCATCGGCTCGCTGTCGGAAGAGATCACTAAGGCACAGACCATCGACCTGCCATCGGGCAACAGCATCACCCTTGAACCTCTGGAACGCTCAGGCAGCCGCGTCGGTATCGGCGACTTTTCACCCTGTATGATCTTGCTAAACAACGACCTTTCAAGTGGCCGCCCCGCGATCCTTGAAGATATCGAACAGGAGATCGTGCCACCGCTGGAACTGGGCTGGTCAAAGCGCCTCAAGTCAGAACATTTCACCCACTACCGCCAGGTGGCAAAAGAATTTTCAGAATTGATGCAGATCGATCCATGGCTGATCGACCCACTGTTCCTGCAATGTGGCGAGATCGATTTCATGAAACGCGAAGGGGAGGAGTGCCTCGCCAAAAATGTCGGCGCGCTACTGACATCGATTCAACGCAAATATGATGAATACCAGATCGATAAAGAGCCCTTTGTCGTCATCAAGGCCGACGCAGGCACTTATGGCATGGGAGTGATGACCGCCAGCTCCGTTGAAGAAGTACAAAGCCTCAACCGTAAACAACGCACCAGGATGGCGGCATCAAAGAGCGGCGCCAATGTCAGCCAGGTATTGGTACAGGAAGGGGTCTACACCTTTGAGACCTGGGGCGATGCTGCATCGGTCACCGAGCCCGTGGTCTACATGATCGATCACTTTGTCGTCGGCGGTTTTTACCGCGTCCACACTCGTCGCGGCCCCAACGAAAACCTCAATGCCCCCGGCATGCACTTCGAACCCCTCGCCTTCGCCGAACCATGCACCACACCGGATCAAAACATGGGGCCGGATGCCAACGCCAATCGCTTCTATGCCTACGGCGTGATCGCACGACTGGCGCTACTCGCCGCTGCACGTGAACTGGCAGAACACACAGATTAATAAAGTATGACGATCAAACGCAAAATTAAACTGGGCGTTGTGATGGACCCGATCAGCGCCATCAACCCAAAAAAAGATAGCACTATGGCGATGCTGCTAGAGGCGCAACAGCGTGGCTGGCAGCTCCAGTATATGGAACAGGGCGATCTCTTTCTCGATCACGCACAGGCCTGCGCGTCGATGCGACCACTCAATGTCAACCACAGCCTGGAAAACTGGTTTGAACTTGGCGAAGCCTCGACGCAGTCACTCAATGATCTTGATGTCATTCTGATGCGCAAAGACCCGCCGTTCGATATCGACTACATCTACACCACCTACCTGCTGGAGCAGGCCGAAGCCGCTGGCACACTAGTCGTCAACAAACCCCAATCGCTGCGCGACGCCAATGAAAAACTCTATACAGCATGGTTCCCGCACTGCTGTGCGCCCAGCATGGTCACCAGCCAGCCGCAGCGCATCAAGGCGTTCCTCGCAGAACATGGCGACATCATAATCAAACCCCTGTCGGCAATGGGTGGCGCATCGATCTTTCGCGTCACCGCAGACAATCCCAACGTCAACGTCATCATCGAGGTAATGACCCACAACGGTAAGACGCTGACGATGGCGCAGCGCTACCTGCCGGAGATCTTACAGGGCGACAAGCGCATTCTGCTGATCGATGGTGAACCGATCCCCTATGCGCTGGCGCGCATCCCCGCCGATGGCGAGACCCGCGCTAACCTCGCCACCGGTGGCTCCGGTATTGGCCAATCCCTCAGTGAGCGCGACCGGTGGCTCTGTGAGCAGATCGGCCCGACCCTTAAACAAAAGGGCCTCACCTTCGTTGGCCTCGATGTCATTGGCGATTATGTCACTGAGATCAACGTCACCAGCCCCACTGGCATCCGCGAACTCGACAACCAGTTTGAACTCAATATCAGTGCGACATTGATGGATGCGATTGAGGCTCGACTGGCGTGAAATGTCGCTGGCTAAGTCTGCTGCTATTCGCCACACTGGGCCTTACCGCCTGTAGCGAGTCATCACCACCAGTCCACAAGGCAAAGCTCTTCACCCTCGGCACACTGGTCGATGTCAGCGTGCTTCACGAAGATGAAGCCACCGCGCAACGGGCGATCGATATCGTCGAGGCCGAACTGGCAGTGATCAACACCCAGTGGCACGCATGGCGTGACAGCCCCCTGACCAGCATCAACCAGCAACTGACAAAGGGTGAGACAATCACCATTGATGCCACGACCCACGCATTCATGCAGCAGGCACAACAGCTTGCTACCGACAGCCAACAGCTGTTCAATCCAGCAATCGGTTCACTGGTGGCACTATGGGGATTTCATAATGACGACCGCCCGGAAGATGCACCACCCACAACAGATAAGATAGATGCACTATTAAAACAGGCGCCATCAATGGGTGACATCACACTTACCGCAACGACATTGAGCAGTAGCAATCCCGCCGTACAACTCGACTTCGGCGCCTTTGCCAAAGGCTATGCCATCGATCAGGCAATCGCACGACTCAAACAGTCCGGCATCGAGCACGCCATCGTCAACGCGGGCGGAGACCTGCGCGCCATCGGCAGTAAGGGCAAACGCCCGTGGCGCATCGGTATCCGCCACCCCTCGGCCTCTGGTGTCATCGCCTCAGTCGAAACACACGGCGATGAAAGCGTCTTCACCTCCGGCAACTATGAACGCTTTTTTGATTTCGATGGCAGACGCTATCACCACATCATCGACCCACGCAGCGGCCACCCGGCCAGCGGCACCGTCTCGGTCACCGTCATTCATCGCAATGCCGCCACCGCCGATGCCGCGGCCACCGCACTCTTTATTGCCGGAGCCAAACAGTGGCCGCAGATCGCGCAGCAGATGGGCATCGATGAAGTGATGTTAATTGATGATAACCTGACGATCTATATGACGGCCGAAATGGCAAAGCGCATCCACCTTGAAATCAGTGATGCCGAAGTCAAAATCATTGGGGATAACGCATGACCCGCGCAGACTATTTCGCCATATTGTTCGCCGTACTGTTACTACCCTATCTCTATGCGACGCAGTGGACAGGTGATAAAGCAGGCACAACCGCCTCAATCATGAACGGTGATGAGACCACGCACGCCTCACTGACAGAGAATCGAACACTACAGATCAACGGCGTGGTCGGCACCAGCACCCTGAAAATAGAAGACGGCAAGATCCGCTTCACCGCCTCACCCTGCCTCGGCAAACAGTGCATCCACAGTGGCTGGCTGGCACATGCCGGCGAGTTCGCCGCCTGCCTGCCAAACCGCATCAGCGTTGCGGTGCTAGGCGAAGAGCCGCGTTTTGATAGTATTAATTTCTAGGAATCTACTCATTCCAAAGTCACTGTCATTGCGGGCGCAGCAAAGCAATTTCAAGGACTGGATGGTGGTGCGAGGTTGAGATTGCTTCGCTGCGCTCGCAATGACAAACTCTTAACACTAGATACTCGCATAAGGACTCGTACCTGCAGCTATACTTAACCCCATGAACAACAACCCTGACGGCACTGCCGACACAAAAACCGGTATCACCATTACAACCACGCCAGAAGATCACCTGATCGCGTGGCTGGCGGCGCTTGCCATCGCAATACACATCATCGAAAGTGTGCTGCCCAGCCCGCTGCCCGGGGTCAAACCGGGGCTCTCCAACGTCATCACCATCGTGGTGTTTGTGCTCTACGGCTGGCGTACCGCGGTGTGGGTCTCAATGTTGCGCGTGCTGGTTGGCAGCATCCTGATCGGCACCTTTCTCTCACCGACCTTTATGTTGAGCTTCAGTGGCGCCGTGGCCAGCCTCATCGTATTGTGGCTGGCAAGCCGCCTCCCCGGTGACGGACTGGGACCGATCGGTCTCTGCCTGCTCGCCGCAATGGCGCATATGTTTGGGCAGTTTTATATCGCATATCTACTCTTCATTCCACACGAGGGTCTGTTCAAGTTACTGCCACTATTGATGACAGCCGCAGTTGTTTTTGGCATCATCAGTGGCATTATTGTGCGCTCGATGTTGAGACATCTCGAAAAAGACGCGAACGACATCACCGCACCCAACCGGAACGAACAGGAATAACAGAGATGGTCGCCGTTCCACATATGCCGCCACGCCGCATCACCTCATCCGATCGCCTCGGGTTGACGCTCTTTTTTGCGATCGTACTGCACGCGATCATAATCCTCGGTATCACCTTTGCGCCTGAAGATGAGGGCTCGGAAGAGATTGCACCGTCACTCGACATCACACTGGTACATCAGCAGAGTCAGGAAGAGATCGAAGATGCCGAGCTACTGGCACAGGCCAACCTGGCGGGTGGCGGCAATGCGGATGAGACCTCCCGCCAGGCCAGCCCCGCATCCACCGCCGCCGATATTCCAGACCCCGGCAGCGCCACCGCCAGCAGCATACCAGCATCACCGCCACCACAAGAATCAAAGACATCACAGATCGTGATGACGCAAGATCAAAGCACTCACCAGACGGCAGTCACGGAAGTCACCCCAGAGGTCAAACAACAGACCCAGATCACCGCCGCCGAATTGATGTCGCGCAGCAAAGAGATCGCCGCCCTCAGTGCCGAGATCAACCGCACCATGAAAAACTACGCTGGACGTGAAAAACACCGTTTCATCTCCGCACGCACCCGTGAATTCCGTGACGCCGCATATCTAGACGCATGGCGCACCAAGATCGAACGTATCGGCAACATCAACTACCCCGAAGCCGCACGCAGCCGCAATCTCTCTGGCACATTGATCCTCGACGTCGCACTACGCCCCAATGGTACAGTACAGGAGATCACTGTGCGTCGCTCCTCCGGCCACAAAATTCTTGATGATGCCGCCAAACGAATCGTGCGACTCGCGTCACCGTTTTCGCCATTTCCCAAAGAGATGAAAAAGGATACTGATATTCTGCATATCACGCGGACGTGGCAATTTTTGAGTGAGAATCGGTTGCAAACAAATTAATATGTGCATCTAATGTAGCCTAGGCTGAGCTCACAGCGCGCCCGAAGGAAGTGCACCCAAGGGGCATTTCACCCTAGGGATAAAACCCGGGAGAATGTGGCACCATCCTAACAATATAAACACAGGAAGTAGCCCGGGCTGAGCTCACAGCGAAACCC
>CALZMY010000011.1 GCA_945788675.1 uncultured Gammaproteobacteria bacterium
AGAAATGGATGCGGGAAGTGTATTTTTGGCTTGCGAATATCAGGCAGATATTTTCCTGGATGATGAGTCCAGTCGCGCAATGGCAACATGGTCGTTAAATATGGGTTTTTCAGGGTCGACTAATTACAATAATGAAAGAGAACCGTAGTTTCCCCGTCGTGAAAACGACTATGTCATGCTTTACGACGACACTTTTAGCAAAGTTATCTATAGCCCCTTTTCCTAAAGTTTACTCGTCAGATGCCGACCTGAGAGTCAGATACTGAGATCCTGGAAAAGTTTGACGAATACCTCGCAAGAGAACCCCTAAGCGATTGATTGTATATAACTTACACAGTCATAAAATTTTTCCCATATACGCACACAATTGAATAATAGCAGTGTAATCACAAGGAGAATATCGATGAATCCAGAGACTACCGCGCTCGTTTTAATCGGGTATCAAAATGATTATTTTGCCGATGATGGTGTTTTACACAGCGTAATCGAAGAGTCTGCCCGCGCGAACAATGTGCTTAGTAATACATTGTCATTGATTGATGACATAAAAGAAACAGATGCGCTTATCATAACCACTCCAATTATATTTACAGCGGACTACAGTGAACTTGTCGACCCGGTCGGGATACTGGAAGTCGTCAAACAAGCAGGCGCTTTTAAAACCGGCACAGTGGGTGCTGAGACAATTCCGCAAATTCGTCAATACGGCGATCGTATTCTCGAGGTTCCAGGTAAACGAGGTCTGAATGCATTTTCAAATACAGAGCTGGAGAATGTTCTCAGGGAACAGGGGATCACCGATGTCGTCCTCGCCGGTGCCGTCACCTCTATCTGCATTGATTCCACTGGTCGATCAGCTTTTGAGCAAGGCTTTAAGGTAACTGTTCTGTCGGATTGTACTTCTGGGCGAACACTCGTTGAACAGGATTTTTACTGCAATAGCATATTCCCTCTTTATGCCAGGACTGTGACCCATTCGGCACTGCTAGATGAGCTTACTGTTTGTGCATAGTCGATAGAAGCCAGCGTTATGAATGACAAGACATCAACAGATGGTCATGACGAACTCCATTCACAAATTCAGTACCGCCTGATTGAAGAGTTGTCTGCGGCCGAGCGCCGCTACCGCGAGCTGGTGGAGAGGATTCACGAGATCATATTTAGATGCGATGAAGCCGGGGCGCTTTCCTTCCTGAATCCTGCATGGGGCGACATACTTGGCTACTCACATGAAGAGTCTCTTGATACAAATCTGGGCGATTACATGCACCACCAAGATCGAGCCAGGAGCCTTGCTTTTATTGCTAGAAAACCTGTTGATATTGTTGATGAGGAAAATCTCGAGATCCGTTTTGTTCATAAAAAGGGGCATTCAATCTGGTTGTCGCTTTCAATTAGCGCTGGTGATAACAATCACCGTATCGGATCATTATTTAATATTGATGAACTCATTCGTGCGGAAAAAGCCTTACAGGAAGCTAACGAAAAACTTGAAGAACGTGTTGCAAAACGAACGGCAGAACTGGAGTATTCAAATCGATTACTTGCTGATGAGATCGATAAACGTGAACAGGCACAGAAAGAACTCGTTGAAAGTTACAGGAAACTGCAGGAAACGCATACCCAACTTCTGCAGTCAGAAAAAATGGCATCCATTGGCCAACTAGCCGCCGGTGTAGCTCACGAAATCAATAATCCGATAGGTTATGTCAATTCAAATCTCGGTAGCATGCGGAAATATGTTAAGGACTTATTTCAGTTACTGGATGCCTATGAAGGCGCATGCAACTCAATGGAACAATGCCCAGAAGCCAGGGATTCAAACAACACCTTGATTGACCTCAAGCAGAAACTCGACATGGCCTATATGAAGGAGGACCTGGTGGATCTTGTGAACGAATCACAGGAGGGATTGGACAGGGTCAAGAAGATAGTCCAGGACCTCAAAGACTTCTCCCATGTAGATGAGTCCGAGTGGCAGCAGGTAGATCTGCACAAAGGATTAGACAGCACCCTTAACATCGTTAATAGCGCGATAAAATACAAAGTAGACGTGATCAAAGAGTACGGTGATCTTCCGCTGATAGAATGCATGCCCTCACAGATAAACCAGGTCTTTTTGAACCTTTTACTGAATGCCGCCCATGCTATCGAGCGACGCGGCACGGTAACCATTCGAACCGGTAGTCAGGAAGACCAGGGGTGGATCGAAATATCTGATACCGGAAAAGGTATAGAACCGGCAATGATGAAACGAATATTTGAACCGTTTTTTACTACGAAAACCGTGGGAGAAGGCACCGGCCTGGGATTATCAGTCTCTTTTGGGATTATAGAAAAGCATGGTGGCTGCATTGAGGTTGAAAGCGAAGTGGGTAACGGGGCTCTGTTCCGCATCCGGCTACCTATTAACAAATCATCACAACATGACACACTGCAGAGTGCCTAGCGACCTTGAGATACGGCCGGCGTTACTTGATTACTCTGATACGCTGTCGTGAGGCTGGTATTGACCATCCTACTCCTCCACGCCTTCGAATCAAGAAAAGGAATACCGCTTTCTTATAAAGAATCACTTCATGTAGCCCGGGCTGAGCTTACAGCGAAACCCGGGAGGACAGTGCCACACCCGCCCCGGGTTTCGCTGTAAGCTCAG
>CALZMY010000012.1 GCA_945788675.1 uncultured Gammaproteobacteria bacterium
ACTGGTCCACTGGATAATTTTGTGGCCGCTGAAAAAGAGAATATCAGTGCGCTTGGTGATGAGTTTGGACAGGTGTTTGATTTTGCCGTGTAACCGCTAAGTGTATATCGAAGGCGACTATCTAGATGGTGTAACCTCCAGGCGTACCAGTGCGCGTCTGGAGGTTATCAATAATGGCCACCATGCGGTTCGTCTTCATGTCTCAAAATATCCTGATGATGCACATCAGAAAATTGAGCTCGACTACCGTGACTTAATGATCGAATCTCGACTTGGTAACACACCAAGAGAAATCGCATTCGGTGAGGACCAGCTCTTTATTACGGATGACAACGATGCGATTGATGAATTAATCAAAATGCATAGTGGGTCAAAGTCCGTTTCATTTGTTCATAAGCTTGAAACCAGTTTACCCCTGATATTTATTGCGGTGATTGCAACTGTGATTATGGTGTGGATGACTGCGGTCTATGGAATTCCTCGTTCTGCTGAGTATATCGCTTTTCAATTGCCCGAGTTTGCGACTGAAAAACTGGGTGGTAGCATGACGGTTTTAGATGAGACGCTGTTTGACCCTTCTGAGCTTGAGGCGTCACGTCGTCAGGAAATACGCGATCTTTTTGCACCCTATCTTGCATCATATAAAGACCTTAAACCAAAATTAGAGTTTCGTTCTGGGATGATGGCCAACGCCTTTGCACTGCCGGGTGGTGAAATCGTGCTGACGGATGATTTTGTGAACCTTGTCGAGGATGATAAAGAGCTGTTGGCAGTGCTTTTTCATGAGCTGGGCCATTTGAAGTACCGGCATATCACACGACGCGCGCTGCAAGATTCTATGCTGACAATCCTCATTATTTTAGTGGCCGGAGATACCATAGATACTGTTGAGTTTGTAGCGGGTATTCCGACATTGATCCTGGATTTGTCGTATTCAAGGGCGTTTGAAGATGAGGCTGACAAGTTCGCGCTTGAGCAGATGCACCATTTTGATATTCCGGTTGACTATTTTGCGAGCGTTATGCAGCGCCTGGAATCGTTTTATAGTGAGGAGAGCGGTGATTCTGGAAAGCATATTGAAGGGGAAGGTGAATCGCCTCAGGAGAAGAAATCAATGAATGACTTCCTGTCAACTCATCCATCAACGGATGATCGCGTGAAGCTTGTAGAGCAGTTTAAAAGAGATCGTGGGATCTAGTTCGTAGTTATGTGTCGTAACAGCTATGGCCGTATTGAGATGATGCTGATGTCAGCAGGCAGAGTGGGGGCGATCAAACGAACCGAGGGACAGCACATATCGCATGCTGCCCCTTGTGAATGAGTTACCCAGTGTTGCGCATTCCCGCCGCGATCGCGTTGATTGAGCGCAGTAATGGATCGAGCCACTGCTGACGTTCTTCTTCGCTGAGTGAAGTGTCGCGATAACGCTGCAGTAACATCACCTGGATGTAGTTGAGCGGGTCGAGATATGGGTCACGACGACTCAGTGAGAGTGCCAGCCTTGGATTATCTGCCAGTAATTCGATGGTGTCAGATGCACTTAGAATAGACTCAACGGTGCGATTATATTCAGCGCCGACCATGGTCGAAATCTGTCGTGCCAGTCCCTTGTTTTCACACAGGGTGGCGTACTCTTTTAGAATCGCGGGGTCGGCTTTGACCAGCGCCATCTGTGTGTTACTCATCAGCGAGCGGAAAAAGGGCCAATTTTTGTACATCTCCTTCAACTGCTGACATTTCTGCGGATCATCATTACACCACTCTTTGAGCGCTGAACCGATACCATACCAGGCCGGCAGGGTATGGCGTGACTGTGCCCAGCCAAAGACCCATGCAATGGCACGTACCGATGACTTTGAGCGATCCCCCTTTTTACGGTGACTCGGGCGTGAGCCAATATTCATCATGGCAATTTCGCTGACAGGGGTTGCTTCATAAAAATAATCGAGGAAGCCGGGGGTGTTATCGACCAGGCCACGATAGGCCTCTTCACCATCTTCAGCAATTTGTTCCATGATGGTTTCATAACGTTCAGGCACCGGTGTGGGTGCTTTGATGATATTTTTACTCGCCTTGATCAGCCCAGTCACACCCATGGCCAATTCGTAAATGGCGGTCTCTTTGTTGCTGTATTTATAGGTGACCATTTCACCCTGTTCGGTGAACTTGATCTGCCCTGTGACAGTGCCTTCCGGTTGTGACAGGATCGCTTCATGGGTTGGGCCGCCACCACGTCCCATGGTGCCGCCACGTCCATGGAACAGGCGGCATTCGATGCCGCAGCTGGAGGTGAGGGCGATGATCTTCTGTTGTGCCTTATAGAGGCTCCAGGCGGAGGAGAGGATGCCGCCATCTTTACATGAGTCGGAGTAGCCGAGCATGATCTCCTGTACATTACCGGCGCTTTTCAGCAGCTGGCGATAGATCTCGGTGTTAAGCAGTGATTTCATGACATGTTCGATGTGTCGCAGGTCTTCAATGGTCTCGAACAGTGGGCTGACTTGAATATGACAGAACCATTCATCCTGCGCGGTCTTACCCACTAACCCTGTCTGGTGGGCGAGGAACAGCACTTCCATGATGTGGCTGGCGGTGTGTGTCATGGAGATGACATAGCTGCCAAAGGCTTTGGCGCTGATCTCGTCACGCATATTTTTCATCACATCGAACACTGCGAGTGTTTCGCGGGTGCTGTCACTGAGGGATCTTCGGTCGAGTGTCAGGCGTTCATTGTCGAGATGTTCACTGAGGAATCGCATCCGTTCACGCTCGCTCAGTGCAGAATAGTTGGGGTTACTGGTTTTCTGGGCCAGGATCTCGGTGACGGCGTCGGTGTGACGTGTCGACTCCTGTCGCAGATCAAGGCTGACGAGGAAAAAACCAAAGGTCTCGGCGAGACGAATCATATCCTTGAGTTCGCCATTGGCGATGTTTTGGTCGCCGTGAGAGATTAGCGAGTCGCGGATCAGGCGCAGGTCATTTACAAAGTCTTCATCCGAGTGGTAACCATCTTCTGGTGTGATGGTCTCCTGTGTGTTGTAGAGGCGATCACGCACGGCCCACAGGTTGCGTTCGAGGCGGTAGTGCATGAGGTGCAGCTTCCTGCGATAGGGCTCGTTTTTGAATCGCTCCGGGTTATCAGGGAAGGCATTGGCGGCATAACGCTCGTCGTTGTTGAGACTCTTCTGGAAGGCCTCGTCAGGGGTGCAGAAGTGTGACGAGTGGGTCAACACCTTTGCCAGTGAGCTGAGACGAGGCAGATACTCTTTCAGGATCGCCTTGGCGTGGAGGTTGACCGCAGAAACGGTGGTCTCTGGAGTGACATTGGGGTTGCCATCGCGATCACCACCGACCCATGAGCCGAAGCGTATAAAACTTGGCACGGTAACGGTGCTGCTGTCGACACTGTATACCTTGTCGCACGCTTTTTCAAAATCACGATACATTAATGGAATCGCTTCGAAGAGGCTTTCCTGAAAATAGAAGATGCCGTGGCGGATCTCGCCGGTCACTTTTGGGCGCTCAGTACGCACTTCATTCGTTTTCCACAGGATCTGGATTTGACTCTCCAGCAGACTGAGGATTTCAGCGCGTTCTTCGCGGGTGGGGCGTGATTCATCGAGACGCTGGCTGGTGACGAAGATGCGACGTAGCGCCTCAAGGATGGTACGGCGCTTTGATTCAGTCGGGTGGGCGGTGATTACCGGGATATAGGCGAGCTTGTCAAAAATGGTCTGCAGCTGGTCAGAGGTGATGCCGGCATCGTGAAAATCCCTGAGCGCCTCCTCAAATGAGCCGGTGCACAGAATGCCACCGCGGCGTTTTTGCTGGCGGCGCTGCTGGTGCTGATAGGCCTCTTCCGCGATGTTGACCAGGCTGAAGTAGATGCTGAAGGCGCGTACTACATGGGAGAGGATCTCAGGGTCCAGCTTGCGCATCATACGTGCAAGCTGCTCATGTTTCTTTGGATTATGCTCTTTGCTGAGTCGAATATAGCCCTTTCTAAGGGTCTCGACGGCGACCAGTACGCGTCCTCCTGCCTGTTCATGCAGGATGTTGCCCAGCAGGTTACCAAAGAGTTTTACGCGCGAACGCAGTGCTTTATCACTAACCATGATGTCTCTTGTTTTATTAGCTACAGAGAGTCCCGAAGGACCATTATGAGTTCAAATCGAGCGCGTATTATACCTGAACATTGCTATTTCCCTGTATTCCCCCGAATTTCTATAGTTTTCTTATATAAATCAATGTATTGCTTGGCAGTTTTGCGCCAGCTGAAGTCTTGTTGCATACCGTGGATGGCGATTTTTTTCCATTCTTTGGGGTGTTGTTGATAAAACGTGATGGCTCGATTGAGCGTTGAGAGGAGGGAGCTATCGTTGCTCAGGTCGAGCAGAAAGCCACTGGCAGTGTTGTTGGCGAGCGTTTCAGCATTGGTGTCGATGACACTGTCGGCCAGTGCGCCGCTGTTATTGACCACTGGTACGGTGCCATAGCGCAGTGCCAGGCGTGTGTGGGTGGCGTAGGGGGCGAGGTGTGATAGCGTGAGGTAGATGTCGGCACCGCCAATAATCAGGTGGGAAAGTCGATTATCTTCACGGATATGAGCGGCAATTTTTTCTGAGTGATTGAGGCAGAGGTCTCGCAATCTGGATATATGCGGCATTTCCCCCTTACCTAGCAGGATGATCTGTAGCTCTTGTTGCATTAATTGCGGGACGATATCCAGTAGCCGATTAACCCCATTCTCACTGGACAGATCACCGATGATGCCAATCAGGCAACATTTCTCGCGTGGTGGCAGATTGAACGCTCGTTGCAGTGCCAGTTTGCTGAGCACCTTATCGTCCAGCGTATGACTGTTGTAACTTCTCGCCAGGAGCTTGTCCTTGGCGGGATTCCATTGTTGATAGTTGATGCCGTGCAAGATACCGAAGAGCTGTTGCTGGCGCTGCTGTAACAGGTGCTCAAGCCCACAGCCAAAGGTGTTGGTGCAGATCTCTTTGGCGTAGGTGGAGCTGGTGGTGCTGAGGCTATCGGCATAGCGTACTGCCGCTTTGGCGAAGCAGAGCTGGTCTTCTGTGATGATGGATGAGTCTGCCGTGAATGAGGATGGTAGGCCCCATTGCGTCATTTGCTTGAGCGCCGTGTGCTGCCGTTTGTCGGGCTGATGAAGGGTAAAGAGTGTGGCCACCTGGCTCTCACGATGGGCTAGCAGTGCGGGGACTAAGCCTGTTTGCCAGCCATTGCAATGTACCAGCTGTGGCTGCCAGGAGAGATTTGCCTCACCCTGAGCAATGGCCGCGATGACCTGACAAAAACGGGCGAAGCACTCATTATTGCTAATTTCAGCGGTTTTATCCGTATCATTGGTGAGGTCAAAACTCCCTGGGATATCTGCTAGTAAGAGTTTTACCGAGCTGCCGGGCAGTTTTCCTTCGAGCAGGCTGACAGGGGCGTCGAGTCCATTGATTTTGAACTCAGAAAGTAATGTGCTGCTGCCGATGGTGGTTAGCAGCGCTGGGTATGCGGGCACCACCACGTAAATATGACGCCTCAGCGTCTTAATTGCCGGCGGCAGTTGCATCGTCATGTCAGTTATGCGGCTGATTGGCTGATGCGGTGCGATCTCGCTGGTTGCAAAGAGGACATTGTGGATATTCATGCGGTATAGTTAGGCCTGTAATCTATATGCGGGGTCTGGTAGCCGCGGTTTTTAGTTTTTATTTAGCGGGTTTCGCTGCCAACTTATTAAAGGGTATCGGTATTTTTGCTCGAGCATTTAGATAAATATAAAATTAAGAAGGAAATGTTGATGAGATTTGCTCTGATTGGTCTGGAGGGGATGGCAGGGAACATGGCGCGCAGGTTGCGTCAACAGGATGTAGAAGTCGTGGGTTACGACGCAGATGCCGAACGAGGCAAGCAGCTGGCTGATGAGAGTGGTGTGATTGCGACCACTTCTATTGTGGCGGCGCTTAGAAAATTACCGGGCGATTCACCCAGGATTGTGTGGTTGATGTTGTCGGATAATGACGCGGTCGACAAAGAGATCAAGAATCTGGCCGGTCGTCTTTCATTGGGTGATATCGTGGTCGATGGTACCAACTCCAATTATCGGGATAGCCAACGCCGTGGCGCACTGCTTTCGCAGAGTGGCGTCTGGTTTGTCGATGCCGGAATTCTGGATGGAGGAGATGGGCTTGAGCAGGGATTTTGCATCACCGTAGGTGGTGAGCGTGATCACGTAAACATTATCAAACCGCTATTACAGGCATTGGCCGCAGATGACGGAGCAGGCTGGGCGCATGTGGGTCTGGCGGGTGCCGGACACTTTGCCAGGATGGTGCACAGTGGCGTCGAGTCAGGGGTGAGGCAGGCATTGAGTGAGGGGTTTGCGTTGTTGCAGGGAAAAACGAGTTTTTCGTTTGATCTCTCAAAGGTCGCGCAAACCTGGATACAGGGCTCTGCGCTGGGCGGCGATGTGCTGGATGATGAGCTTGCAAAAGCCGAGGCCGAGGCGCCGACGGGTACTCAATCACCCAACTATGATGAGATTCGCTGGAGCGCGATTGAGGCGATCGAACAGAATGTTGCAGTACCTGTTATCTCGGCTGCTTTGCAGAGAAGGGCCGGAAATCAAGGGAACCTCTGATTAATTGTCAGGCGACCGAAGGAAGTGCCGTGGTACGAGGAACGAAGTGACGAAGCAATCTCCTAACTTGATGAATCTTATAGTGCTGAGATTGCCGCGCTTCGCTCGCAATGACACATGACGTAATTAATCAGAGGTTCCCAAGGTAATTAAATAGCTTCGTTGAGCCGCGACAACTAATTAGTTGATGACTATTTTTGTTTGACAGGGCATCTAGTGATAACTGGAGGCAACCTTGTCTGCATTTGCATGTTGGCCGTTGTTAATCAATATGATAGTCATAAGCTATTTACCCGTTTACACTAGTGGCTTTAATGGGTTTGATTAAGATGTTGAAACGGTTGTTTTTATAATGGGTGCATCGGTTCTTGATGCGATTCTGGTGTTGCTGGCGGTGGCAGTTGTTGCTGTCGCAGCGTTTCGCCGATTTAATCTGCCGCCAATTCTCGCCTATCTATTTGTGGGTATGTTGGTGGGGCCATATGCGCTCAACTGGATACCTGAGAGCGAAGGAACCCGCTTTCTTGCCGAGTTCGGCGTGGTGTTTCTGCTCTTTACCATCGGTCTTGAATTTTCACTGCCACAATTGATCGCGATGCGTCGCGAGGTCCTGGGATTGGGGGGCGCACAGGTTGCTTTGACCTCGCTGGCTGGTGGTGGCATTGCGTGGCTGTTTGGCATGCCACTGATGGCAGCTGTGGTGATTGGCGGCATATTGGCGATGTCGTCGACCGCGATCGTCATCAAACAACTGACTGAGCAGCTGGAGGTGAGTTCGCGTCATGGGCGTCTTTCAGTGGGGGTGCTGCTGTTTCAGGATGTGGCGGTTATTCCTTTTCTGATTTTGATCCCGGTATTGGCGAGTGACTCGGACGCCTCGATCACCGTTGAGCTAGGGGCGGCACTGCTCAAGGGTGTCTTCGTGATTGGCGCGATGCTCGCAATAGGCCATTGGCTGTTGCGCCCACTGTTTCACATCATTGCGGCGCAGCGCTCGTCAGAGCTATTTACGTTAGCGGCACTACTGTTTGCGCTCGCGGCGGCATGGCTAACTCACCTGTTTGGGCTCTCATTTGCATTGGGTGCCTTTATGGCGGGGATGCTGCTGGGCGAGACCGAATTCCGTCATCAGGTCGAGGCTGACATCCGCCCTTTTCGTGATGTGTTGCTGGGGCTTTTTTTTGTCACTATCGGCATGCTGCTCGATCTGGCGTCGCTGCCTGATATTATCCACTGGGTGCTACTGCTGGTAGCGGCGATCATCATTTTTAAAGTGGTGCTGGTGACGGCATTGAGCCGGCTGTTAGGCGCCGCGCCGGGTATTGCATTGCGCACTGGCATTGTACTGGCACAGGGGGGCGAGTTTGGTCTGGCACTGCTGACACTGGCGTTGGCCGAGGGGGCGCTGGCGCCGGGAGCGAGTCAGATAGTGTTGGCGGCGATCATTATTACGATGTTGCTGAGTCCTTTCCTGATCGCCTCGAACGGCACGATAGCGAAACGGTTCTATTCTGAAAGCTATCTGGGTAACCGTGAAAGCCAGGTGATTGAGATGGAAGGGCACACTGAGCGCCTTGAGCAACATGTGGTGATCTGTGGTTATGGCCGTATCGGGCAGAATATTGCCCGCTTTCTTGATCAGGAAGGTTTCAATTATATTGCGCTCGATCTTGACCCTGTGCGTGTACGCGATGCGCGTGCTGCCGGCGAACAGGTCTTTTATGGCGATTCTACCCATATCGAAAATCTTGGCGCGGCCGGCATCGGGCGGGCCAAGGTGTTGGTGATCAGTTTTGATGATATTTCGAGGACGACGAAAATTCTGGAGCAGGTGAAGCGCCTGTGGCCAGATCTGCCGGTGCTGGTACGTACCCGTGATGATGCAAATCTGGATGTGCTGCAACAGGCAGGCGCGACCGAGGTGGTGCCGGAAACATTAGAAGCGAGTCTGATGCTGGTGTCGCATCTCCTGTTGTTGCTCGATGTGCCGGTGTCACGCATTGTACGCAATGTGCAAGAGGTGCGTAGCAGTCGTTATCAGATGTTGCGCGGTTTTTTCCACGGACAGGAGACTGAGTCACTGGAAGAGGCGTCTGCCTTTCGTGAACGGTTGCAATCCGTGGAGCTGCCAAAGGCCGCTTATGCGGTTGGCCGAGCATTGGGAACTTTAAAGCTTCGTGAATCGGGCGTGATTGTGACCGCGGTACGTCGCGGCGGCATCAAGGGGCATCAGCCCGAGCCTGATATGGTGTTGCAGGCCGAAGATATTCTGGTGCTCTATGGCTCGCCAGAAGACCTTGCGCATGCAGAAACGCTACTGCTGCAGGGCTAAAGAGCGTTCGCAATTATGCTATCGATTCTGTTGTGCCGATTGCTGGGTTGGGTATGCGCATAGCATTAGGGGTTGAATATGATGGCGCCAATTTTAACGGTTGGCAGATTCAGGCGCAGGGCCGCACCGTGCAGGGGTGTGTCGAGCAGGCGTTGGCGCAGGTGGCTAATCATCAGGTACGTGTCTTCTGCGCCGGGCGTACTGATACCGGCGTACACGCGACTGGCCAGGTGGTCCATTTTGACAGTGATGCCGAGCGCAGTGAGCGTGGCTGGGTGCGGGGCGCCAATGCCAATCTACCCGATGATGTCGCGATCATCTGGGCGAAACCGGTCAGTGATGCGTTTCATGCGCGTTTCTCGGCGCAGCGCAGACGTTATCGCTATGTGATCTATTCCCGCCCGGTGAGGCCGACCTTTCTGGCGCGTCGCGTGACCTGGGAATATCGCTCACTCGATATCGAACGGATGCAGGCGGCGGCCAATCACCTGCTTGGTGAACATGACTTCTCATCATATCGCGCCTACGGCTGTCAGGCGAAGAGCCCGGTGCGCACCGTGCATGAGCTGCAGCTGAGTCGTTCCGATGACGGAGCGTTCATCATGCTCGATATCGAAGCCAACGCCTTCCTGCACCATATGGTGAGGAATGTGGTCGGGGTGTTGGCGGCGATTGGTGCTGGTGAGCAACCGGTTGACTGGTCTCGTGAAGTGCTGCAACACTGTGATCGCAAACTTGGCGGGGTGACGGCGCCGCCGCATGGGTTATATCTGGTGGGTGTTGAGTATCCTGAGGAGTTTGCTATTCCTTACCTTTCACCGCCCCAGATGGTCTGGTAACCTGCTCTCTTTTTGCGGACTGGTCTATGCGAACAAGAATCAAAATTTGCGGCATTACTCGTCCAGAGGACGGGGTGGCCGTTGCCGAGTGCGGCGCCGATGCGATCGGGCTGGTCTTTTACCAGCCGAGTCCGCGCAATGTTACGATAGCGCAAGCACGGGAGGTTGTGAGGGCACTGCCACCATTTATCACCGTTGTGGGTTTGTTTGTTAACGCCACAGATGACGAGATCCGAGATGTGCTTGATGCAGTGCCACTGGGGTTATTGCAGTTTCATGGTGATGAGCCGGTGCGGGTATGTGGTGGCTATGACCTCCCTTATATAAAGGCGTTGCGAATGGCGCCTGGTCTCGATGTTGCGGCGACAGTGGCGTGTTATCAGGATGCGCAGGGGATTCTGCTCGACACCTACCAGCCCGGTGTTGCTGGGGGTACCGGCGAGATATTTGACTGGGAGGCTGTGCCTGATGGGCTGAAAAAGCCTATAATTCTTGCCGGCGGCCTGACGCCACAAAATGTAGGTGAAGCGGTTACGCAAGTTCGTCCCTATGCGGTAGATGTCAGTGGCGGTGTTGAAGCGGCTAAAGGGATTAAGGATATCAATAAAATATCGGCATTTGTCGCAGCGGTGCGCGGCGCATGAAGAGTAGAAAGATTAAAAGAGTGAAAGATAGAAAGTAAACCGCGATCTTTCCATCTTTCACTCTTTTAATCTTTTAATAATCTTTATTTATAAGTGAGATTCGATGAGTAGTGAAGTAGCAGACCCAGCATTTACAGAGCTGCCGGACCCCAGTGGCCATTTCGGTGTCTATGGCGGGCGTTTTGTCGCCGAGACCCTGATGGAGCCACTGGATGAGCTGACTGCGGCCTATGAGCGGCTGAAAAACGATGCCACATTTCAGGCCGAACTCGACAGGGATCTGGCCGATTATGTGGGCCGTCCGTCGCCGCTCTATTTTGCCGAACGCTGGAGCAAGCTACTGGGTGGCGCGAAGATCTATCTGAAGCGTGAAGACCTCAACCACACCGGCGCCCACAAGGTGAACAACACCATCGGACAGGCGCTGCTCGCGAAGCATCTGGGTAAGACGCGCATCATTGCCGAGACCGGTGCCGGTCAACACGGGGTCGCGTCAGCCACCGTGGCCGCCCGGCTCGGGCTCGAATGTGTGGTCTACATGGGGGCTGAAGATGTGAAGCGCCAGGCGCTCAACGTCTACCGTATGAAACTGCTTGGTGCCGAAGTGGTGCCGGTGGAATCTGGCTCGAAGACGTTGAAAGATGCGCTGAATGAGGCGATGCGTGACTGGGTCACCAACGTGGATAATACCTTCTATATTATCGGTACCGTGGCGGGTCCTCACCCCTATCCGATGCTGGTGCGTGACTTTCAGGCGATCATCGGGCGTGAGGCGAAGCAGCAGATCATCGAAGCGGAAGGGCGTCTGCCCGATGCACTGATCGCCTGTGTCGGTGGCGGCTCGAATGCGATTGGACTGTTTCATCCATTTATCGACGATAGTGCAGTGGCGATGTATGGTGTTGAAGGGGGTGGCGATGGTGTTGATACCCCGCGTCATGCAGCACCGCTATGCGCTGGTCGCCCCGGGGTGTTGCACGGTAACCGTACTTACCTGGTCGAAGACGATAATGGTCAGATTATCGAGACCCATTCGGTCTCGGCCGGCCTCGATTATCCTGGTGTGGGTCCGGAGCATGCGTGGCTTAAAGATATCGGGCGTGCCAGTTATGTCGCAGTTACCGACGATGAGGCACTGAAGGCATTTCATGATTTGACAAAAATTGAGGGGATCATGCCTGCACTGGAGTCGAGTCATGCGCTTGCCTATGCAACGAAGCTGGCGCCGACGATGGGCAGGGATAAGGTCATCATCGTCAATCTCTCCGGGCGTGGCGATAAAGATATCCATACCGTGGCAGGACTCGAGGGGATCTCGGTATGAGCAGGATTAAAGGGTGTTTCGCGGCACTGCAGGCCGAGAATAGAAAGGCGCTGATTCCATTTGTGACGGCGGGGGATCCCAATCCAGCAGTGACGGTGCCGCTGATGCATGCAATGGTTGAGGCCGGAGCCAATCTGCTGGAACTTGGTGTGCCGTTCTCTGACCCAATGGCCGAAGGGCCGACTATTCAAAAGGCGTGCGAGCGGGCGCTGGAACACGGTACCAGCCTGCATGATGTGCTGGCGATGGTGAGTGAATTCCGCCAAACCGATACCACAACGCCGGTGGTTTTGATGGGCTATATGAACCCGGTCGAGATCATGGGCTATCAGGCGTTTGCCACGGCCGCGGCGGCGGCCGGTGTCGATGGACTGTTGACAGTCGACCTGCCACCTGAAGAGGCGGGTGAGCTGGTGGCTGTGCTGCAGGCGGTCGAGATCGATCCAATCTTTCTGTTGGCACCGACGACAGTCGACGAACGCATTACCAAAATCTGTGCCGCAGCCAGTGGTTTTGTATACTATGTTTCATTGAAGGGTGTGACAGGTGCGGCCAATCTCGATGTTGCAGCGGTTGAACAGAAGGTGGTGCAGATTCGTCGTCATACCGACGTGCCGATCGGTGTCGGTTTCGGTATTCGCGATGCCGACACGGCGCAACGGGTGGCGGCGGTGGCCGATGCAGTGGTGGTGGGCAGTGCGGTGGTGAACCGTGTGGCTGACAATACCGAGTCACCTGAAAAGATTAACAATGCTGTTGCAGCGCTGCTGCGCGAGATGCGTGTTGCGATGGATGCGGGTCCCCCAAAGGTGGGCTGGATGGCAAAAATATTTGGCATAGGTAAATAGACATGAGCTGGTTTGAAAAATTGATCCCGTCGAAGATCAAAACAGATGCGAGCCAGAAGCGCTCGATCCCGGAAGGGTTGTGGACCAAGTGCGACGCCTGTAACCAGATCCTCTACCGTGCGGAGCTGGAACGTAGTCTCGGCGTCTGTCCCAAGTGTGACCATCACAGCCGCATCGGTGCACGTCGTCGTCTTGAAAATTTTCTTGATGAGGAGCCTCGTATGGAACTCGCCGCTGATATTGAGCCGGTCGATATCCTCAAGTTTCGTGACTCCAAGAAATACAAGGATCGTCTCACCCAGGCGCAAAAGAGTACTGAAGAGACCGATGCGCTGGTGGTGATGATGGGGCAGGTGAAGACGATTCCACTGGTGGCAGCGGCGTTCGAGTTTCGTTTCATGGGCGGCTCGATGGGCTCTGTGGTGGGTGAGCGTTTTGTGCAGGCCGCCAACGCCAGTCTTGAATACAATATTCCACTGGTCTGTTTTTCGGCCAGTGGTGGCGCACGGATGCAGGAGGCGCTTTTTTCGTTGATGCAGATGGCCAAGACCAGTGCGGTGCTGGCGAAGCTGCGAGAGCGTGGTATTCCCTTTATCTCGGTGTTGACCGATCCCACCATGGGCGGCGTCTCTGCCAGTCTTGCGATGCTGGGTGATGTCAATATTGCAGAACCGAAGGCGTTGATCGGCTTTGCCGGGCCGCGTGTGATCCAGCAGACCGTACGTGAGACACTGCCGGTCGGTTTCCAGCGCAGTGAATTCCTGGTTGAACACGGCGCAGTCGATTTTATTGCCGATCGTCGTGAGATGCGTGATCGAGTGGCATCACTGTTATCGATACTCACCGCACGTCCTTTACATTCTGATCAAATGTCGATTCCCCTCTCCTCCTGAGTCGTGTATCAAACCGCGCAACAGTAATATGATCAGCATTGGCCAGTATGCGCTTTGATACCCTTGATGCGTGGCTGGCATGGCAGGAGCAGCTTAACCCGGCCGAGATAGAACTTGGGCTTGAGCGCGTGCAAGTGGTGTTGCAGCGTATGGGATTGCTCACCCCTGACTTCACCGTCATCACCATTGCAGGCACCAACGGCAAGGGGTCGAGTGCCGCGATGTGCCAGTCGATCTACTGCACTGCCGGTTATCGTGTCGGCAGCTACACATCTCCGCATCTGCAACGTTATAACGAACGGATTACGTTGAACGGTGTGATGGCCGATGATGTGACGTTGTGCGATGCCTTTGAACAGATAGAACAGGCGCGCAGTGCTGATGGTGATGAAATTCCCCTGACCTATTTTGAGTTTGGCACGCTGGCGGCCATCGTGATTTTTCAGCAGGCCAGCGTCGATATCGCGATACTGGAGGTGGGTCTTGGGGGGCGGCTCGATGCGGTGAATGCACTGGAGCCCGATATCGCACTGGTGACCATGGTCGATGTCGATCATCAAACGTGGCTCGGTGATGACCGTGAGACCATTGCACGTGAGAAGGCAGGCATTTATCGAGCGGGCATACCGGCGATCTGTGCCGAGCCTGCGCCGGCGCATAGCCTGGTGGCCTATGCCGTCGATATCGGGGCGCAATACTATGGTTTGAATGATCAGTTCACTTATGGGCTGAATCAAGGTGCTGGCATTAGCGCTGGCGATGGCACATGGCACTGGCACAGTGCCAGACAAAGTTACGCTGCACTACCACCGTTGGGACTGCCGGGGGGTTTCCAGTTGCAGAATGCGGCGGGTGTATTGATGGCTATCACACTATTGCAGGCGCGTTTTCCTGTTGAGTTAAGTGCTATCGAAACAGGCTTGAAGCAGGCGCATGTGGCGGGTCGCATGCAGCAGATTGCTCTGGATGACTTTAACGGGGTCGAATGTCTGTTTGACGTTGCCCATAATCGATCAAGTGCGCAGGTGTTGAGTGATACGTTGGCTGCGCAGCCGTGTGTTGGTACAACGCATGGGGTTATTGCGATGCTGGCGGATAAAGATATTGAAGCAGTGGTGGCTGCGATGAGCCCCGTGGTTGACCGCTGGTATGTGGCGAGCCTGGATGCGTCGGTGTGTCATCGTGGTGCTACGGCTGCGATGATTATCCCTTCTTTGCCAGCGGCAGGCTCGGTATCACCACCACAATCTTTTGCCAACGTGGCGACAGCCACGGCGGCGGCATTAAAAAACTCGATGGCGGATGATCGCCTGGTGATCTTTGGCTCATTCTATGCGGTAGCTGAGGCAAAAACCTTTTTCCAGGATATTGGGTGCTGCGAGGCGAATTGAGGTAAAATCCCGGTTTCCCGATTGAGTGCGTGATTAAATGGGGATCACCAGCGTTGGAATAACAGGATTAGAGCGACAAGATGCAGGAAAACAAGATTAAGCAGCGTGTTGTGGGTGGGCTTGTATTGCTGGCGCTAGCGGTGATCTTTATTCCGATGGTGCTCGACTTTCGTAAGGATTACGACCAGGTGATCAGCGGTACCAATATTCCGCCCAAGCCAAAAGATTTCCGGGTTGAGACCTTTGAGTTGCATGAAACACCGCAAGTGAAGGTGCCGCAACTCAATGTGGAAGGGTCGGTCGAAGAAACCCTGCAACAACATAAGCTGGTGCAGCAGAAGCGTGCTGCAGATGCGGTAGCCCCCAAAGTGGCTGTGACGTCTCCGCCGAAACAGTCTGCCCCGGTGAAGCCAGCACCAGTGAAGCCGACACCAGTGAAGCCAGCGCCCGTGAAATCATTACGTGAAGGCTGGACGGTGCAGGTGGGTAGCTTTGATAGTGAAAAGAATGCGCGAGGATTACGAGACAAGGTACGCAAGCGTGGTTACGCGGCGTTTGTTGATACGGTAAACCTTAAAGGTAAGAAGAGCCACCGGGTGCGTGTTGGGCCGGTAGCAGACAAAGGCAAGGCAGGCACAATGCAAAAAAGGCTGCAAAAAGAGATGGCTCTGAAAGGACTTGTGATCTGGCATCAGCAGTGAATCACACAGGCAGATGAATAAAGGTGGAGAATTGAGACGGTGACGCTGGTATGGATTGATTATGCTCTGCTGGGTGTCATTCTGCTGTCGACATTGATTAGCGTCTTCCGTGGGTTTGTTAAAGAGGTGATGTCGCTGCTGGGCTGGGTACTGGCAGGCTGGACGGCATTTCGATTTTCGACTGATTTTGCAGTGTTTCTTGGACGCTTTGTTGAGCATGAGGGGTTGCGTCATGCGCTGGCTTTTATTGTCCTGTTTGTGGGTGTGCTGATCTTAAGTGTATTGGTTAATCATCTTGTGGCTAAGTTGGTGCATATCAGTGGTCTTAAGGCGATCGATCGTATTCTGGGGTGTATTTTCGGTGGGCTACGCGGGGCTTTGATTGTGACTGTACTGGTATTTCTCGGCGGGATTTCGCCATTGGCCGCGGAAACGGTGTGGTCTGGTTCATTTATGGTGGAATACTTTGAGCAGGTAGCGACGTGGCTTTCCGAAAACCTTCCTGTGCCTGTTGATCCGGGTGTTGAGGGGCGCCAGGTTGATCTCTAATTAAGCAAAACAGTGCAGTTCTAAAAGTTTTATTTTTTTGATGAGGATTCTCTAATGTGTGGTGTGGTTGGACTTGTCCAGAAGAGTAACGTGAATCAGGCGATCTATGACGCTCTGACAGTATTGCAACACCGTGGACAGGATGCCGCAGGGATCATGACCTGTGATGAAGGGAAGCTTTATCTGCGTAAGCAAAATGGGCTGGTGCGTGATGTCTTTCACACTGCCCATATGATCAACCTGCAGGGTAACGTTGGCGTGGGTCATGTGCGTTATCCAACTGCAGGTTGTTCTTCGTCGGCCGAGGCACAGCCGTTTTATGTCAATTCACCCTACGGCATTGCGCTGGCACATAACGGCAATCTTACTAATGCCGATGAGTTGAAAGAGGCGCTGTTCCGTGACGATAAGCGCCACATCAATACCGAGTCCGATTCTGAAGTGCTGCTGAATGTCTTTGCCCATGAGTTACAGTGTGCTAACAAGCTGCACATCAATGCTGATGATATTTTTGAGGCGGTGCGTGGCGTGCATCGTCGTTGCAAAGGTGGTTATGCCGCGATTGCGATGATCACTGGCATCGGCATTGTTGGTTTTCGTGATCCTTTTGGTATTCGCCCAATTGTCTTTGGTAAGCGCAGTTCGGAAGCGGGTGATGAATATATGATTGCCTCTGAGAGTGTGGCACTCGATGCGCTTGGCTTTGAACGTATCCGTGATATCGAGCCGGGTGAGGCAGTATTTGTCACCACTGAGGGGGAATTACATACGTTGCAGTGCGCCGAGAATCCTGTCCATGCGCCATGTATTTTTGAGCATGTCTATCTGGCGCGTCCTGATTCGATCATCGATGATATTTATGTCTACCGCGCACGCCTGCGCATGGGTGAAAAGCTGGCCGACAAGATTCAGCGTGATTTTCCAGAGCATGACATTGATGTCGTGATTCCGATTCCGGATACCAGTCGTACCGCCGCTTTGGCACTCGCGAATAAGCTGGGTGTGCGCTATCGCGAGGGTTTTATTAAAAACCGCTATATTGGTCGTACCTTTATCATGCCGGGACAGATGCAGCGGAAGAAGTCGGTGCGCCAGAAGCTAAATGCCATTGAGCTGGAATTTAAGGGCAAAAATGTATTGCTGGTCGATGACTCGATTGTGCGTGGTACTACTTCGGATCAGATTATCCAGATGGCACGTGATGCCGGTGCGCGTAAGGTCTATTTTGCATCGGCGGCGCCGCCAGTGCGGCATCCTAATGTCTATGGTATCGACATGCCGGCGGCCGAAGAGCTGATCGCCTATAACCGCACTGATGAGAAAGTATGTGAACTCATCGGTGCTGACAAACTGATCTATCAGGACCTCGATGATTTGATTGATGCAGTGCGAGCTGGTAATCCCGCTGTAGAGCAATTCGACACCTCATGTTTCAATGGTGAATACGTGACAGGTGATGTCACTCCCGAATACCTTAATCATCTGGAGCAGCTGCGTGCCGATGACGCCAAGGGGAAAGAGAAGGCGAAGGCCAATGTGATCGATATGCATAATACGCCGTAACAGGCTGGAGGTAACCGCGTCCGGTATTGACAGCCAGCGGGCGTGAGCGTACAGTACTCGCGCAACACAGCGGTGGGAAACCACCGGGCGCCGATTTGATAATCAGCTTGCGGGCGCCATAAAAATACAGCTAAAGCGGGAGGGCCTGCTTTAGTTTTTTCGACTAGGCGGGTTTTTTTATGTCTGACAGTTTTGACTCCCGCCAGATTTTTATCAGTAATTTGTGGGGATAGCGTAATGACAGATAAAGACTTTAGTGGATATGGGGTAGCCACCCGCGGGGTGCGCGCCGGACAGCGACGCACGCAGGAAGGTGAACAGTCGGAACCGATCTTCACCACCTCCAGTTTTGTCTTCGATAGCGCCGAGCAGGCTGCCGCGAGATTTTCAGGCGAAGAGCCGGGCAATATCTATTCACGTTTTACCAATCCAACTGTTAATACCTTTGAGCGTAGACTTGCTGCACTCGAAGGTGGTGAACGTTGCGTTGCGACCGCCTCTGGCATGGCAGCGATCACGGCGGCCTGTTCGTCGTTATTAAAACATGGTGATCATATCCTCTCATCAAACGGCATCTTTGGCAGTACGACATTACTGTTTAATAAATATCTGTCGCGTTTTGGAATTGAACATAGTTCTATTCCGTTGTGTGATCTGGACCGCTGGGAGTCATCGATCAAGGCCAATACCCGTATGCTCTTTATCGAGACGCCATCGAATCCGCTCGCCGAGATAGTCGATATTAAGAAACTCTCTGAGATCGCCCGACGTAAGGGATGTCTGCTGGTGGTGGATAACACCGTCTGTACCGCAGCGCTGCAACGGCCGCTGCAACTGGGTGCGGATCTGGTGGTGGTGTCAGCGACTAAATACCTCGATGGTCAGGGACGTTGTGTCGGTGGCGCAGTGATCGGCAATGGCGAATTGATAGAGGACGTGTATGGTTTCCTGCGCACTGCAGGGCCAAGCATGAGCCCGTTTAATGCCTGGGTTTTTATGAAGGGGCTGGAGACGCTGCGTATCCGGATGCAGGCGCATAGCGCAAGCGCACTAACACTGGCGAAGTGGGTGCAAGGAAATTCAGCGGTGAAACATGTCTTTTATGCCGGACTCGATTCGCACCCGCAACATGCACTGGCTGCGCAGCAGCAGGATGGTTTTAGCGGTCTGCTGGCGTTTGAGCTGAACGGTGGACGTGACGAGGCGTGGCGTTTTATTAACGGTACCGAGCTGGTGTCAATCACCGCTAATCTTGGTGATGCCAAGACAACCATTACTCATCCGGCGACCACTACCCATGGGCGCTTGACTGATGAAGAACGTGATGCTGCCGGTATCCATCAAGGGCTGCTGCGTGTCGCGGTGGGGCTTGAAGATGTCGAAGACCTTCAGGCCGACCTGCAACGGGGTTTTGATGTGTTGAAAAAGGGAAAAGGGTAAAGATACAAGGTTCAAGGGAAATGGCTGGATCGTGTCGATAGTGGCCTGATGATGAAACATCATCGCAAAAATCTGCTTGCGATCTATCAGGCGGCAATTGATGGTGTCAATGGTCGCTACGCCGTGCGCCGTTATCTGCTGTCGCACTCATTTGATGAGGCCCCCTGTTATCTGATTGCGATTGGCAAGGCCGCTGCCAGTATGGCACAAGGTGCCTTCGATCAACTGGGGAGTCGAATTGATCATGCACTTGTAATAACTCGCTATGGTTATGGCGATCTGTTGAGAGTTGACGACCGTTCGGTTGAGTTGATCGAGGCGGGTCATCCACAGCCCGATGGAAATAGTCTGAGGGCAGGAGAGCGACTACTAACGCTGCTTGAGGAGGCGCCTCCCGATGCCCGTTTTCTCTTTTTAATCTCGGGTGGCACCTCTGCGTTGGTCGAGGTGTTACCGCCATCGCTCTCTATTGAAGAGCTGCAACGCATCAACTGCTGGTTGCTCGGTAGTGGGCTGGCAATCGATGAGATCAATCAGATTCGACGTGCCTTGTCGTTGATCAAAGGGGGGCGTCTAATCCCTTATTTAAAAGGGCGAAAGACGCTTAATCTGTTGATGTCTGATGTGCCGGGTGATGATCCTGCGGTGATTGGTTCGGGATTGCTGGTTGCACAAGAGAACAGGTGTTGTCAGGCAGTTATCAATAAAACTCCAGCATGGCTGCGATGTCATCTTGAAGTGACAGGTGCCGATGAGCACGTGACGACAGCGGTGATTGAAACGATGATTATCGCAGCTGCAAAGGATGCCCGTAGTACGGCGACAGCCACTGCTGCGACATTGGGCTATCAGGTGCATTGTCATAATCGTTTTATTGATGGGGATGCTGTGGTTGCCGGGCAACAACTGATTGCGGAACTGAATCATAGCGAGCCGGGTATGCATATCTGGAGTGGTGAGACCACGGTGCAATTGCCCGAGACGCCGGGGCAGGGAGGGCGCTGTCAACAGCTGGTACTTGCTGCAGCACAAATGATGTCAGCTGGTCGTCCATTGATACTGCTTGCCGCAGGTAGCGATGGCAGTGATGGTGGTATCAATCAGCTTGAAGCAGATGCTGGTGCACTGGTGGATAGTGGCACGATCCGTCGCGGTGAGCTTGGTGGCTTTGATGCCGAAGGTGCGCTTGCGCAAGCCAATGCAGGGGCTTTTCTGGAGGCGAGTGGTGATCTGATTTCTACCGGTCCTACGGGTGCGAATGTGATGGACCTGCTCATCGCTTATGTGCCAGATCAATAGTATTTAGTCAGCTGACCTCGTGGATGAAGCGCTTTATTAGAACTCGTCTTCAGGGAGTTTAATAATAATCTCAACCGGTTTGTTTTCTGCTTTGTATAGCGCTCGATACGTCGATGAGTGGCTGCCATGTTTTTTGGCATAGTTGATCGCTCTTAGGCCATTTTTATCGAGTGGCTGTAAGTTAGCGCCGGCATTCATAAGTGTTCGTAGCGTAGAGCTATCATCATTGATGGCGGCATACATGAGTGCCGTTTTTCCCTTTTTATCTCGGGCTTCAATGTTTAGGCCGGATTTTAGCAGTGTCCTGATAATAGTAGATGACCTGCCTCGCTGTTCATCGATGGCATGCATTAATAGTGTTTTTTTGTTCTTCTTTAATCTCTGATTGACGTTGCCTCCTGCTTTTATTAACAGTTGAATCATCCTGTTATTGCCATTCTCAATCGCCGTGCTTAGTGGTGTGTCGCCGTTCGCATTGCTACCGTTTACATTGACACCTTGTGTTATTAAATCGTTTACCAGCGATTCACGTCGCCCATAGACGGCATTGATCAGGTTATCTATCGTTGCTTTTGGCGTTGTCTCTTCAATGAGACTGGCGATGGTCATGTCTGCAGGGAGTACTTCGCAATTGGCACCCAGTGTCTGTTGAGTGGGAAAGGAGACCTCAAGCCCACTGATAAAACATTGCCACTGTATTCTGGCGCCTGTTCTGTTTAAATTGGGCGTGGGAATGAATGTGAGCCTTGCACCTTCGCCAATTTTTTTATCAAATTCAATATTAATCAACCCCCTGGGGCCAATCGTACGGCTTTTGATGTTAGCGTTTCTGAGCATCGCCTGTGGCGCAATACCCAGTTCTTCGTTGCTTTCAGGAAAGCGTCCGTGACGGGAGTAAAACTCATTAATCTGAAATTTGTGTTGTTGAACATTATTCAGCTCTCTGGAAAAATCAATCATCTTGATCTGTTGATCTTCGAAGCGATCGATTTGCCACGTCATGAACATGTAATTACCGCCCCACAGGACTGCATACAGAGTGACGCCTATTATGAGTGCATTCTTCAGCATGGTGGATGCTCGAGCGATTAATATAAAATGATGATCTTGTTACCAGCCTTGAATACTCTCATAGTCTCTTTCAGCTTTGCGTGATGCCCTCTTGAGGCGCTTTATCTGTCGGTTGAACGGTGCAGTACAGCGTTGATAGGCTCTATATTGATTATCAACTACAATAACGCCTTCACGATTATCTTCACCGCATGCGGCGATTTTCCGTTGCTGCAGGTCATTAAGCATCCCCATCGAAGACTCATATTTTTCAGCAATGGCTTTTTTCTCGTCAGCATATTCTTCGAGTTTGGTCTGCCCCCATTTTATTTTGCAATCAATTTGCGCAATAGTGCGGTCATAACGGCGTAGGCTTTTTTTATGGTTATCGAGGTATGATGACGATGAGGAACTGGCTCTGCCATTATATTTAATTCTTCTATCAAGGCTTCTGCTGATGCTTTCATTCATTCTTTTGGTGACGTTGAGGCGATTTTCATATTGGCGCTCTTTTTCACGTTGCCAGTTAATGAGGTTTTCCTGAAGACGGGTAATGATGTTGGCGGGGTTGCCGCGCATTTTTGATAACCTGTAATCGCCGCAATAATAATCCTTGCCGCGTTTTTCCGGTTTCATGATATTGGCGTGTTGGTCAACATTTACCTCTGAGCTGGTGTTGACACTTTTGGGAGGTGGTTTTTGAGAATATTGCGTCGCGCCATTTTCATCTACCCATTTGTATACCTTGCCCGCATGGGCGAGCCCGGAAAGCCCCGTAAGCACTAAAATAATGATGAGATTCCTTACGGTCACTGCGTTTCTCCGCTATGCCTGATTCTTGATTGGTATTCTTAGTTTTAGATAGCGGAGCACAGGGGGAAAACTTTAACCTCCTGTGGGTAAAATTGAATATGGATTAATGGAGGTATGTTCTTATGGAACAGTGAGTTACCTGATTGTCTCAGGACTGTGGCGGAGCTTAATTTGTTCGTTTAAACAGCGGTAAAGTTTCCAGGTCTACGGCGCTGACGGGGTCGAGATGGATGACAACATCGGCGGTTGGAATTGCTTTCATAACCTCATCTTCCACCTGGTCCGCGATCTCGTGGGCGTCGATCAGTGGCAGGTCATCGTCCAGTTCAATATGCATTTGAATAAATTCTGTACGCCCGGAAAGGCGGGTACGCAGGTCGTGCATGCCGTGTACTGCTGGGTGGCCTTCTGCTATGTCGATGATTTGTTGGCGTTTCTCTTCTGGCAGTTCATGATCAAGCAGGTCATGAAAGGCCTCGCTGCCAATTGTCCATGAGCTGTACAGGATGTAGGCCGCAATGCCGAGTGCAAATAGTGGGTCAACGCCTAGCCAGCCTACCTGAGATAGTAGTAGTGCAGCGATAATGGCAACGTTAGTGAGCAGGTCAGTTTTATAGTGTAGTGCATCCGCGCGAATGGCGGCAGAGTTGGTTTTCTTGATGACATGTTGCTGGATGGCAAGCAGGATCAGGGTGGCGGTGACGGAAAAAATCATCACCCCCATGCCGATGCCAAAGGCCTCAATGGGCTGCGGATTTACCAGGCGTTGTACTGCTTCCAGAATCAGGAAGAGACCAGATCCGGCGATAAAGGTGGCCTGGGCCATGCCAGCAAGGGACTCGGCTTTACCGTGGCCAAAGCGATGTTCCCTGTCGGGTGGTGCCAGTGCGTAGCTGATGGCCAACAGGTTGATTATCGAGGCGCCCGCATCCATTAGTGAATCGACCAGTGAGGCCAGGATGCTGACGGAATCGGTCTGCCAGTAGGCCGCTAGCTTGGCAATGATCAGGATGACGGCGGTGGTCACCGAGGCACGAGTTGCCAGCTTGAGTAGACGTTCACTGTCGGTTTTGCTGATAGGGTTTGACATCAGTCAGTAGATGCTTTTCATGTTAAGAATAGGGTTGATTATAAAGCAGTCATGTTTGAGTCTCCAGACGTGAAGTATACCCCTGAGCTCAATATGTCTACTAAATGCCAAGGTCCTTAGTGTCGCCTTGTTGAGAAATATAATGTGATGGGTTTTCATCATCTAAATAACTGACCCAAATGTCATTAAGAAGTATACTTAAATGCCAACTATGTTTAAGGTCAATAAAAAGTACTATGTTAAGCAAACAACAGGCGGCGCCCGATTTTTCTTTACTCAATGCCAATAAGCGTGAAATTACCCTGGCGGATCTTAACGGTGAAAAAAATGTGGTTTTGTATTTTTATCCCAGAGACGATACGCCAGGCTGCACGCTTGAGGCGAAGCAGTTCACAGACCTTGCTAACGAGTTCGCCGCTCTTGATACGGTCGTTATCGGGGTTAGTAAGGATTCCTGTAAGAGTCATCAGTCTTTTATCGATAAATATGACTTGAAGGTTGAGTTGCTAGCCGATATTGACGGTTCCCTGTGTGAGCGTTATGGGGTGTGGCAGGAAAAGGTGAAGAAAGACGTTAAAAAAATGGGTATTGTGCGTTCTACCTTTATTATCGATAAGCAAGGTGTTTTGGTTGACGTGGAGTATGGTGTGACTGCCGATGGTCATGCGCAGAAAGTTCTGACGAAAATCAAAACTCTTTGAGTTATTTCCGTATAACTGGATTGTCGGAATTAGCCCGCAGACAATTGCTATTGTTGCACTGGGTGCTCTGTTTATGAAAATATTCAGGCGTGGTGATAATCACGCCTTGTGAATTGAATCGGGATCTTCGTTTGGCATTATGAAATGGCTTGATCGTCTGCGTATTCATTATGTACTCCATCACCATCCCATTCCACATGAAGTGTGGAAATCGTTAATGCATGAGGTTGGTATCTTCAGGGGGCTGAGCGCTGTTGAGCGTGCCCACTTGAGGGAGCTGACGACACTATTTCTGCATCGTAAAACCTTTACTGGAGTTCAGGGGTTAACAGTATCAACAGAGATGGCGGTGGCCGTGGCCGCTCAGGCCTGTCTGCTGATTATGAGACTCGAACTGGATTATTACGACGGCTGGATTGAGATTGTGCTCTATCCAGCAGCCTTTCGAGTAGAAAGGGAGAGCATCGATGGCGCTGGGCTGGTCTCGCACGAGGTGCTGGCTTTAAGCGGTGAGTCCTGGTCTCATGGGGCGGTGATTCTTTCCTGGGATGATGTTGTCTCCGATCTGAATGAACCTCGTCCAGGCCACAATGTTGTGCTGCATGAGTTTGCTCATAAGTTAGATATGCTTAATGGTAGTGCCAACGGCATGCCATCGCTACATGCTGATATGGTGTTGCAGCAATGGACGGAGGCTTTTAGTGACGCCTTCGACCACATACAACAACAGCTGTTACATCAGCGCCATTCTGGGATAAATGCTTATGCTGCTACCAGTCCCGCCGAATTCTTTGCAGTCGTGAGTGAATATTTCTTTTCCGATCCATTGTGTCTACTTCACCATTACCCAGGAGTCTATGCACAACTGGTATTGTTTTATCGTCAGGACCCTGTAAAACGACAAGCATTGCCGGGGATTGAGTCCTGAAGCAAATTCGATAAAGTGAAAAGGTGTGTAATGGAATGTTTTAAAAATTTTTTAGCTGTCTCTCTTTCAGAAGTTATCAGCGTGATTGTTCAGTTAGACAGCTGTGCATGCCGGGTAAATTATCGAGCGATGTGAATGTGATATGACATTACATTACTACATGGCTATCGGGCCTGAAAAGCTCCCGCCTGTTTTAGCGGTAGTTCAATATTTTTAAGCAACGGCAGTGTCGTGTCCAGCGTCATGTCCCCGTTGAGCTGGTATTCCATTGCTTTGCTCTGGGTAAGGGCTTGATAAAGGGCCATGCCCATGTCTGAAAAACTCAAGCTTACCGGAATGCTCATCTGGGCGTGTCCCTTCTCGGGCAGTGTGACCACATTGGCCGTTTTGATGGCTGCCCACGACTTGCCGTTGACCAGCAGATTATAGTCGAGCCGGGTGAGATCGATGCCGAAAGCGTTGGGATTGTCCATCGCCATGACTACCGTTAAGGCTGCGCCAGTGAGACTAAGGCTATCGATAGCGACGTCTGATACCTGCATCGATGGTACAGAAGGGATCGGTATGGCATTGCTGTAGGATGCCGGAATGGTGCGTGTACCCAATACTGGCAGGTCAACGCGGATTTTGGAGTCGATATTGAACGGCAGGCTGTCTCTGTTTCCCTCTCCCTTAAATAGATTCACCAGTTCCGTGAACTTGAAGGCGATGGGTACTTCGACCTGATTGCTGGAGCGAGCATCGATATTGATGCCGCTGTGCTGCTCGCCCTGGGTGAACGGCTTGCCGTCAATATTAAGCGCATAGTCGAAGCCTGCCAGTTTGATGGGGAGTGCGTTCGGGTTGTCCACGTTTATTAGCATCGTCAGTTCGGCGCCATCGAAAGAGAGTGCGCTAAGCTGGGTACCTGCGAGGCTAACCTCAGGTTCGCGTACATCAGCAGCGCCCAGGAGTTTTTCCAGTGACGCGCAACCGCTTAACAAAAGGATAATACTGGCCGCAAAAAAATAGCTGAGTCTGCCAGGAAAGGTGCGGAATGTCATTGGAAGTTCCTTAATGTTGGTTTACAAAGGATCAGCGTGGAATCGTCTAAGTAAAATGTTTGCCATATTCATGGCTACGCTTCATATAGCGTGAGAATACCTCAAAAGAAGTCGGATGCGTAATAGAATATTACTTGTTACAAAGAATTCACCAGCGTGTCACGGTAGTTGTTGCAGCGATGTCCCACCAGTGGTCCAGTGGTCTCGTTATAGATGCCGCAATCAGTAGCAAGAGGATGAATTGTGCTAGCTCGCTTCCCTTTTGAAGGCACTCCCTTGTATGCTTGTGCTGAAATGGCGCATGCGCTCATGTCGTGCACTCTATTGGCGCGTGGGTGGTCAGGCGCTTGCCTTTATGGTAACCCTTTTATCAGTAAATAGCTGATTTAAAACAATGTCTTATTGATATTTTCAGGGCTGGTATGGTAATTGCTACCGTGCAATCGATCTCTATAGTTTATTTATCAGGAAGTTTGAGTAATGAAAGAAAAATTGGTTTTAGTCGGAAACGGTATGGCGGGTATGCGTACCCTTGAAGAGTTGCTGAAGATCGCGCCGGAAAAATATGACATCACCGTTTTTGGGGCAGAGCCGTACGGTAACTATAATCGTATCCTGCTGTCGCCCGTGCTTGCGGGCGAGAAGACCATCGATGACATTATGCTAAACGACCTGCAGTGGTATGAGGACAATAACATCACGCTGCACACCGGCAAGAAGGTGGTGAATGTCGATCGCAAGGGGCGCAGGGTGATCGCTGATGACGGTTCCGAGGAGTCTTATGATCGCCTGCTGCTGGCGACCGGCTCCAATCCTTTTATTATTCCGGTACCCGGGCATGACAAGGAAGGGGTGATCGGTTTTCGTGATATCTACGATGTCGATACCATGCTTGACTGCGCCAGGCACCATAAGAGTGCCGTTGTGATCGGCGGCGGTCTACTGGGGCTGGAAGCGGCGAACGGACTGATGTTGCAGGGGATGACGGTGACGGTGGTGCATCTGACGGATACGCTGATGGAGCGCCAGATGGATGCGGTCTCTGGTGAGATGCTGAAGCAGGAGCTGGAAGCCAAGGGGCTACACTTCCTGATGGCGACGCAGACCGCAGAGATCCTCGGTGATGGGCGTGTCAGTGGGGTCCGTTTTAAGGATGGTGCGGAGATCTCTGCCGATCTGGTGGTGATGGCCGCGGGGATTCGCCCCAACATTGAGCTGGCCGAACGCATCGGGCTCCATTCCGAGCGCGGCATCGTCGTTAACGATACGATGCAGACCTTTGATCCCAAAATTTATTCTGTCGGGGAGTGCGTGCAGCATCGCGGCAAGACCTATGGGTTGGTGGCGCCGCTGTTCGAGCAGGCTAAGGTTTGCGCCAACCACCTCGCTGAATATGGCATCGGTCTCTATGAAGGCTCAGTGACCTCGACCAAGCTGAAGGTGACCGGGGTCGATCTCTTCTCTGCCGGCGACTTCATCGGTGATGACAGCACCGAAGAGATCGTAATGAAAGATGCTGCGAACGGTGTCTATAAAAAGATTGTACTGAAGGATAACAGGATCCATGGGGCGGTGATGTACGGCGACACCGTTGATGGTGCGTGGTACTTCCAGCTACTGCGTGATCAGACCGATATCAGTGACTTCCGTGATTCGCTGATGTTTGGCCAGGCACATCTTGGTGACTCCGGTCATGGTGGTGAAAATGCTGCGGCGGCGATGAGTGATGATATGGAGATCTGTGGCTGTAATGGTGTCACTAAAGGCTGTGTGGTCAAGGCGATCACCACCCAGGGACTGTTTACCCTTGATGATGTGCGCGCCCACACCAAGGCGTCGGCATCATGTGGCTCCTGTACTGGTCTGGTGGAACAGGTGCTGGCATCGACCGTGGGTGACTACTCTGCATCGACCAAGGCGACACCGATGTGTAAGTGTACTGATCATAGCCACGATGTGGTGCGTGCCGCGATCAAAGATAACCATCTGACATCGATTCAGGCGACACGTGAATTCCTCGAATGGCGCGAGCCCGATGGCTGTGCCTCTTGCCGCCCGGCACTGAACTATTATGTCCTCGCCGCATGGCCAGCCGAGGCGGTCGACGACCCGCAGTCGCGTTTTATCAACGAACGTGTCCACGCCAACATCCAGAAAGACGGTACCTATTCGGTGGTACCACGTATGTGGGGTGGTGTGACCACACCGAATGAGCTGCGTGCGATTGCCGACGTTGCCGACAAGTTTGAAGTGCCGATGGTCAAGGTGACCGGTGGTCAGCGTATCGATCTGTTCGGTATCAAGAAGGAAGACCTGCCGGCAGTGTGGGGCGATCTTAATGCGGCCGGCATGGTCTCTGGCCACGCCTATGGCAAATCGTTGCGGACCGTGAAGACCTGTGTCGGTTCCGAGTGGTGTCGTTTTGGTACGCAGGATTCGACCGGGCTTGGCATCAAGCTCGAACAGTTCACCTGGGGTTCGTGGATGCCGCACAAATTTAAGATTGCGGTCTCCGGTTGTCCGCGTAACTGCGCTGAGGCGACGATCAAGGATTTTGGTGTGGTCTGTGTCGATTCCGGTTATGAGCTGCATGTTGCCGGTAACGGTGGCATCAAGGTGCGCGCGACTGACCTGTTATGCAAGGTTGAAACCGAAGAAGAAGTGAAGGAGTACTGCGGTGCCTTTACTCAGCTCTATCGTGAAGAGGCGCATTACCTGGATCGTACCGCACCATGGATCGAACGTGTCGGACTTAGCTATGTGAAAGAGAAGGTGGTCGAAGATGCTGAGAGCCGCAAGGCGCTCAATGCCCGCTTTATCGAGTCACAGAAGTATACTCAGACCGACCCATGGGCCGAGCGTGTTAGCGGCAAGGTAGCGCCAAACGAATTTACACCTCTGAAAGTGATTTCCGGTTAAA
>CALZMY010000013.1 GCA_945788675.1 uncultured Gammaproteobacteria bacterium
CTCTCGCTGTAATCAATCTCTGCACCTGTCAGATATTGAAAGCTCATCGGATCAACCAGCAACGTCACGCCCGCATTCTCAATCTCGGTATCGCCATCATTGACTTCTTCATCGAAGGTAAAGCCATACTGGAAACCGGAACAGCCGCCGCCGGAGATAAAAACTCGCAACTTCAATGCATCATTGCCCTCTTCTTCGATCAGACTCTTCACCTTAGCCGCAGCACTGTCGGTGAAAACCAGGGAAGGAGGAGGTGGGGGCATATCCAGTGATACAGCACTCATTTGATTCAATCCTTAACGCATATTAATTGTAGACATCGTCTCATACCATACTTTTTTAGTCAAGTATAAAAGATATATTCAAGACTCGACTTCTGATGCCAACTCTCGCACCTCTGGTGTAACAACAATCTCTCGCTCTTTCACTGGCTCCTCAATATGAACAAGATTACCGTTCACCTCAGCCCCCATCGACATCTCGATGCGATTGTAATAGACATTGCCAGTGACACGCGCGTGTGGTGCCAGTTCAGCGGTCTCATGCACATGAATATCACCGATCACCACGCCGTTAACCACTATATAAGGCACGCGAATATCACCCTCGATCAGGCCATGCTCACTCAGCACCAGCACTGCTGGACCACTGTCATCGGCGGTCACGCTGCCTTTAATCTTGCCATCCACATGCAGCCCTCCATTGAAGACCACATCACCACGCAGTTCAGTCTGTTGCCCAATCAGGGTATCTACCTTCTCTGGCTTCTGTTTTCCACCGCCCCACATAACACTCTCCTTCTAAAATTCGCCTGTTTCTCAGCCCATCAGTTCGGACCAGCTATAGATTCGTTCAATCGACTTCCGCTTCTTGCCAGTCGAACTCGCCTTTACCTTTATCCTTAACGGCACAAACCCCTCAGGCAATACAATATCGCCATCAACCTCCTGAAAATATTTAAAACGGAACAGCTCGCCCTCGTCGCCCTTTTTGGAAAATTTAGCGTGGGACAGCTCCACCTGAGCATCGTCCTGCAGGCCGATCAGCGTCAAACGCACCCGCCCCTTGATCAGCCGGTTGCTCTTCTCCAGCTGATTCAGGATCAGGCGATAACGAAAATTGCGCCCACCGCCATTGTCCTCCAGCCGGAAACTCAGGATTTGCAAACCACGTACCTGGTCCGAAGAACCCACGATGCCACGGTAGAAAATCACCTGCTCCTTGAGTTCCAGCAGCTCGTTCTGCTGCTCCTTCATGGAATTATCGACCTGGTCATAGGCATGACGATCGATCTCACGGGCACGTTCATGAATCGCCTTTTGCGCGCGCAACGTCGCGGCTTCATCCTCAAGTTGCGCAATGCGATCTCGCAAACGGTCTCGTTCCTCACTCGCCTGAGCGCTTTCAAACCCTGCGCGGCTACGACCATAATCAAACAGCCACCAACCGCTCGCCAGCAGTATCATCGCTATCACAAAATACCATAACGATTTTTTGAGTGGATGATGGTGCTTAACGACTACATGCTTTGAACCTTTGCCTGCCACCAATCAATTATCCCAATTTATCAATTCAGCGCCTCAATTTTCGTTAAAGCCAGAGCATCATTACCGGAGCATCAATGCCAGACCATCCACACTAGGGCATCAACCCAACCGCATTCAGCCCGGCGCGCTCATCAAACCCAAACATGATATTCATATTCTGTAACGCCTGTCCTGCCGCACCCTTGACCAGATTATCGATCACCGACAGCACTACCACGACATCCTGCCCCTGAGGACGAACCACCGCAATACGGCACATATTACTGCCCTTTACCGAACGGGTTTCAGGGAGCGCGCCTGCTGGCAATACATCCACAAACGGCTCATCTTTGTAACGCCGTTCGAACATACCCTGTAGATCGGCAGTGCGGTCACTCACGTTAGCGTAAAGTGTGGCGTGGATACCACGGATCATCGGCGTTAGATGCGGCACAAAGGTGAGGCCAACCTCACCGTTAGCAGCAACAGCAAGCCCCTGCTTCACCTCCGGTAGATGACGATGTCCCTCCACCGCATAGGCCCGCATACTCTCGGTTGCCTCACACAACAATGTGCCAACACTTGCCTGCCGTCCGGCACCACTGGCCCCGGACTTAACATCGGCGATCAGGTTATCGCTCGCGGCCAGTCCATTTTCGATCAGCGGCAGGAAACCAAGCTGCACCGCGGTCGGATAACAACCCGGATTCGCTACTAGCCGCGCCGTGCGGGTCGCCTCACGATTCACCTCAGGCAGCCCATAAATCGCCTCACCCAACAGCTCGGGACAGGCGTGCACCATGCCGTACCACTGCTGCCACAACGCTGCATCTTTGATACGAAAATCAGCAGCCAGATCAATCACCCTTACACCAGCATCCAGCAGTGCGGGCACCATCTTCATCGCCGTACCATTCGGCGTTGCAAAGAAGACGACATCGGCAGCGGCAAGCGTTTCCACCCGTGGCTCACTGAAGGCAAGATCGATATGACCACGCAGGTTCGGATACATATCCGCCACCGGCTGCCCCGCTTCAGAACGTGAGGTGACCGCGACGATCTCAACGTGGGGATGATTAACCAGCAGGCGCAGCAACTCGACACCGGTATATCCGGTACCACCGACAACAGCCACTTTAATCATTTTACTATTCATCACCCGTCCCGCTTAAATTCTGAAGAAAATCAAAGTGGCATGATACGCGAAGGAGGCCATAGAAAAAACCGGCGCATATCACAAACTAAACACTGACTACTGTTCTGTATCACTGCCCGGTATAAACACCCGCATAACATAAGCGGCCACAGCGTCGATCTCTTCAACACTCAACACCCCGCGCCATGCCGGCATGGTTGTACCGGGCAGCCCTTCGCTGATCACCTTAGTCAGACGCTGGCGGCTCATCCCGGCCATCGCCTCCGCATCGGTCAGGTCACGCGGGTGCGGCTGTAGAAAACTGCCGATCCAGTTACGCCCAGTAGCGGTAGCGCCATGGCAAAAGGCACAGTTGGCCTGAAAGAGTCGCTCACCGGCCTGTTGTTGTGGCGTCAGCCCCTCAACCGTTGGTGCAATATCATGGCGTGCAAACGGGGTCGCCGATGAGGTGGCATCAAACGCCTTATCCTCTGACGCGATACCCGGCCGATAACCACCCCGTGGAAAAGACACCGAACGCGGATCCCACCACTTACCTTCATCAGCCACGCGCGAACGATCATGACAGGTAATGCAAGCAGTAAGAAACAGTTGTCGTCCCTCACGCTGTTCCAGCGTTAACTGCTGCAACGGCGTATCCAACGCAATCTCGCCCGTCGCAAACGGAAACGCAGGGGCATAACGCTCATGATCGTCCCAGCCGTTTTCCGGCGTGTGATAACGGGTATTGATGCCATCACCCGCAATAAAAACGCGGCGCACATAGTCGACCACCGCCTCAATCTCAGCGCGACTCAATACCGATGCAAAAGCCATCATCGCGGAGCCTTCTCGGCCCTGTGTCACCGATTCAATCATCGCCTCACGAGAGATATCCGTCAGCTTCAGTGAGGTAAAGTTACGCGGTGGTGGATCGAGATAGGAGGCCGCGAGCGTCTTAGCATTGCCGCTGTAACCGTGACAAAAATAACAGTAGTTATTATAGATATTACGACCCAATGCCAGGCCTTCAGATGCCAGACCATCAGATCTCGTCGTCGCCTCAACTACGCCGCGATGATCTCCATCATCTGCGTCACTGACGCCTACGGCTTTCCCGGCGCGACTGGAGACTCCGTCGTCAACGCGCTCGCGGGTAGCGCTTTTTTTTTGTGCTGGATAAACGTCTGGAACACAAACTCAGTGACATCGGCAATCTCTTGATTGTTGAGCACCTTGCTCCACGACGGCATCACCGTACCCGGCAGTCCGGCAGCGATGGCACGGAAAAGCGCAGGACGATTGAGCGTCTTGCGCGCACGCTCACCGAGGAAGTTACGTGGACGCGGCGTAATGAATGATGAACGAGGTCCATGACCATCCCCACGCACTCCATGACAGGTAAAACAGTTGGCCATGTAAAACTCACGCCCGGCAGCCACATCCCCCACCAGACCATGCGGCAACTGCAACGTCATATCGGATTCAACCAGTGACGGCGGAGGCGGAGGCCGCTTATGACTGGCAGGTGCCTGATGTTGATCGGCCGTAAGCGGCGTCGCACCCTGGGTTGTCTCCCCGCCTGGATGATTACGAATATGTGGTGCGGCCGCATGAGGATTGGCAGCAATATCATCCTGATCCAGCGTCGCATCTGTGGTAGCGGCAACGCCAGCAACGCGCATAAAATCACCACGAATATAATCGACCACCGTTACGATCTCATCCGCTGAGAGACGTGAGCTAAACGGCATCATCGCCGTCCCTGTGCGGCCATAGGTCACCGAAGTGATCATACGTTCACGGGTCAGATACTCACGCGCTTCAGCGCTGGTGAAATCACGCGGCGGCGGACTAAGTCCATTTTTAGTCCAGGTAGCACCGTTCCCTTTATCACCATGACACGCGGAACAGTGACGCTTATAAATTGTGCGCCCACTCCGACCGCTACTAACAGGAGTACTAAGCGCGAGGAGAGAGGACGATGCCGCCAGGTTCGCACCCGCCTCATCTGCCAACGCTGGATCACGCATAAATGTGCTGCGCACATAATCGACCACACCGGCGATCTGCGACTCATCCAGACGCCCTTGCCAGCCGACCATTGCGGTATTAGGCCGACCAAAGGTCACCGACGTGATCATGCGCTCACGACTCAACTCCTGCCACGCAGCTGCAGTGGTAAAATTACGTGGCGCAGGTCGCAAGCCATGCTGTGCGCGACTCTTACCATCGCCCTTGTCGCCATGACACGCCGAACAGTGCTGACGGTAAAGCGGCGCATACTCCGCCAACGGCGATGGCTCAGCCAATTGCCCTGATGATGTGGAAATCACCTCGGCCTCTGTCGCCGTCATCCCGGGCATCGCCTGAGCTGTCGTCGCACAGAGCAGCGCCGTGGCAAATATCCCCGTCAGCACCCGCTGATATACCGTGTAATATTTCAGTGTATTCATGATCGCATCCATAGTTGCGTATTGTGACGCAAAACAAATAGTTGCGCCACGCCAATGATAGCTTTATTCTTGGTCATTAAATAAGCAGTCTAGCCTGCAAAAATAGACGTAGTGCAACCGGGGGGGGGAATCCTGAGCAGCCGAAGTTCTGAATCAACAGCAGCTCAAGGATATTAATTACGTGAAACAGCGACTTAACCAATTTATTCTTTCGATCACCATCCTCTCGCTAGGATGCGTAATATCGCTGCCAGTGAGCGCCGCCGAGGGCACCAACACCATCCTCGGCACCAAACACGACTTCACCGGACTCAATCAACGCACCGGCGTGGTCGCAATGTCAGGGCTCGCCTTCTCCGACTACGGCTCCTCATGTGTCTATTGCCACATCCCGCCGGAACAGGAAGACGCCGACTCCACCCCCTTTGGCGGCATCGAAGGCTGGAACCGTTTCCTCCCCGCCACCGAACATAGCTATGATCTATATAATAGCCGTACGCTAGATAACAAGGTCAAATCACCAAGCCCCATCAGCCTGCTGTGTCTATCCTGTCACGACGGCACCATGGGGGTCGACATGACCGTTTTCCGCCCCAACGGCTGGCGCAGCAGCGAGGATGCCGCGATGCATCTGCGCATCAACGGCGACAACAACACCATGAACTGTGCCAAGTGCCACAACGGCCGTGTTGCACATAACATTGCGATCAAGCACATTGGCACCGACCTCACCAACGATCATCCGATTTCGATGCGTTATGCTGGACTCAGCTCCAAAGATCTCGATTTCAGACAGCCCGACAGCCCATACGGCTTCGATAACGGCGTCAAACTCTACGACGAGCGTGTAGAATGCGCCTCCTGTCATAACGTACACAATCCAGACATTCAGGTGCTGCTGCGCGACCGTGCTGACCGATTGTGTGAAACATGCCATATCAAGTAGCTCGTCCTCTTACTGAGCGGATCGTCTCAATCGCCGCCGCCACTGCACTACTGCTGCTGGCAGGCTGTGCCGCCACTCCGGAACCCGCAGTGCCGTTTGCACCCCCCATCTATCCACCCGCACCGGCTGAGCCACGATTTATCTTCGAACGCACCCTGCTCTATAACGATGACATCGAAGAGCTCAGTGGCAAAGAACGCTTTAGACTGCTCGCCACCGGTGAAGCGCGTATCTCCAAAGGGATGGTGAAACCGTTCGATATCGCCGTCCACAAAGGCAAGGTCTACGTCAGCGATTCAGTCCAGCGCGCGGTGCTGCTGTTTGATATCCCCGGCAAACGTTTTAGCCAGATCGGCACCACCAAGCCGGGGCCGCTAAGTAAACCGCTCGGCATCGACATCGGCGCCAACGGCCACCTCTATGTTGCCGACATCAGCGCGCTGCGCATCATGGAGTACGATGCCAACGGCGCATTTGTACGTCGCATGGGCAGCAAGGAAGTGTTCAGTCGCCCGACCGATGTTGCGGTCAGCAGTGATGGTACTCACCTCTATGTCGTCGATACCGGCGGTGTCGAATCAGAGAGCCACAACGTAGTGGTGTTTGACCTCGCTACTGGCGAAGCAATCAAAACCGTTGGCCAGCGCGGCATCAAGGAGGGCGAGTTCAATCTGCCATTACAGATTGCGACCAACATCAATGGTGGATGGCATATCGTCGATGGTGGCAACTTCCGCGTGCAGAGCTTCAACAACGACGACAGCTTCAAGTCCACCTTCGGTTCCGTCGGCCGTTACCCCGGCCAGTTCTCACGCCCCAAAGGGATCGCCACCGACCCCGACGGTAACATCTATGTCGTCGACAGCGCCTTCGGCAACGTGCAGATCTTCAATGAAGCGGGTGAACTATTGATGTTCATGGGGCAACGCAGCCAGTCAGGCGTCCCTGGCAGCTATATGCTCCCGTCCGGCATCGACGTCGATGAAGATGGCCGCATCTACATCGTCGATCAGTTCTTCCGTAAGGTTGATGTCTTCAGGCCGTATGCACTGGGGGCCGATGAGGGGTATGCGGCGGATCCGATAAAACATAATAACGATTAACCCTTACCAGAACCCCTCATATCAGATACAGACTTAGTTATTGTTTTTAAAGAAAATTACCAGCCACCACCTATCTCAATCAAGTATAAATGACAATTGAATATTATATATATTAAGATGGTCTCTTTAATCTACAAACTGACAGCGCCCAAAATATAGCGTCGAGGAATAACATGCATAAATTATCTCTATCAGCAGCTACATTGATGGTACTTGCTTTATCGGGCTGTAACGACGGTGATAACCCAAATAATGAGGCAGCTGCTGCACCAGTCATCAAGACCGGAAGTTTTAAAGATAGCAGTGTTGCGGGACTAACTTATGTTTCGGTTGGCCAATCAATCACTACAGGCATTACTGGCTCCAATGGCAGTTTTACTTATGAAGATGGCAGCATAGTGACATTCTCGATCGGCGGCGTCACACTTGGATCCGCGATGGGCGAAGACATTGTGACCCCGATTAACCTGATCAATAATTCTAGCTCCGAATCCCCTCAAGTACAAAATATGGTTCGTTTTTTAGTAATGCTAGATGCTGATGCAGACCCTAGCAATGGCATTCAGATATCCACAGCGGTCAGAACGCTCGCCGACAATTGGGGCCCCGTGAACTTCACTTCTATCGATCTAGCCACAGATTTAGCCAGCATCATCTCCAATGTCGCCTCAGTTAACCCCATCACACCCGTTTTACTCTCGAAACCAGCAGCACGAGCGCATATAGAATCCACACTGCAATGCATCAATGCTGGCGTATATCGAGGAACATACACTGGAGATGATCAAGGCACCCTTGGGTTAATTATAAGTTCAAACCCAAATGGAGTAGATGGCACCATATATAGCACCATAAGCAAAAATAGTATCGCCTTAACTAGCAGCAGTAATGTGACTCCTGACTACATCAGAGCATTTACCAGTATCAACTCAACTTCAGGCCACAACTACATCGGTGGCTTCGACGCAGACAACACCGTAAGTGGTCGTTGGACAAATAGCATCTTCGGAGATACCGGTTCTTTTTCCGGCACAAGAATTGGTGGGGCTGGGACCGCCGCCTACCGCTTTAGCAGCCAATATACGGGGAGCGATACTGGTCTATACAGTTTTGATATCGACAATAGTGGCAATGTTAGCGGTGCTGCCTATAGCGTAATCAACAACGAACAAGTAACCCTTAGCGGCACCTTAACAGGTACTGCCCTCACAGTGACTACCGCGAACAATGTCACCATCACCGCCACGCTGGATACATCCGCGGGCACTATCGCCAGTGGCGTATGGAGCGGCAATGGAAATTCGGGCACGTTTACAGGCAGTGGTTGCTCATTAAATTAATAGCCTTACCACAGGTCTATTTTTTGTTAGACTGACCTCTTTGAGTCCAACGAACGGACTTGGCACATAATAAAAACTAGACTAAGCAGCCCACTACCTTACTGAACAAACATCTCAATCCCAGATGTTTTGGTTCAACCCATAACGGATACTATCCACTCAAAACACCAACTGATAACGTGACCCTGCTCCCTGCCCCATGCGTTGCAGAAAGCCTTTCTCTGTCAGTTGCTTTAACGCATATTGCACAGTACGACGAGGCAGATCGGTTGTAATGACAATGTCTGAAACTTTCAG
>CALZMY010000014.1 GCA_945788675.1 uncultured Gammaproteobacteria bacterium
GATTCTTATAGTGCCGGGATTGCCGCCCTAAAGGATTTGGACTTCCTGTACCTAAAGGTATTCCCGGTGGTCTCCGTCACGCTTCGCTCGTACCGCAAGGGTGAAATACCCTTGGGTGTACTTTCTACGCTCGCCTGACACATGACGTAATTAATCAGAGATTCCTTAATAAATTTCACTTGCTAATGCGAATTAATTTTAACGGCAGCGCTAAAAATCGCATATAAAATACTTTAAACCATTCAAGTTATGCAGCATATAAATCGTAAGTCTCTAGTAGGTACTTACAAGCAAGCGAAATTTCTCAATGCCTTCCCCAGGCTTAATCTACGAGGTTGTCATTCACTGTAGCAATTCCTGACTCGCTGAACCCGACAATTAGCACAAGACAGAGTACCAGAGCCTGTTAACACTAATGACAAGGCAGCCACGGCCTGTTTTAACCCGATGTGAAGATGGAGATGTTACCTGATGGTAACGTTTGCAAATAATGAAGTAACCTTTCAGTAACATTCCCACAGCATACATGAAGTTAACTCACTGATTTCTTAATACATAGTAGAGACGGCCTGTTTATTGCTCTAGCCATAAACATGAGACCGTGTAGCGAGCCAACCCTGATCCGATTTTAGTGACAGTAACTGGCAGGCAACTGTAGATATATCACGTAAATACAGGGACGCAGTAAAACATATTCAGATTCACTCAAGGTTAAGGAATTTCAACCCAATTACCAAACCAACGAGGGTGGGAAGAAAATGAACAGCATTGTGATGCTCTGTAAAACAAAAATGGTAAGAACAGGAATTGTCTTTTTCATAGGACTTTTTCTTTTAGCCTTGACGCTAAACGCCTCTGCAGATCGCGACGATGACTTCGGTGGTGTCAGTTGTGCTGAGTCACAAAGCGCGAGTCATAAAGGCAAGTGCAAAGAAACTTCAGCAAAAAATAAGAAAAAAAGAGGTCATGATCATGACGATGACGATGACGATGACGATGATGATGACGATGATGATGATGACGGCGACGGTGATGACGATGATGGAAACCCTGTCACGACAAATATTATCGCCATTCACAACAGCAACTCTTCCCAATACAACGATAATTGTTCTGATTGCCACGCGGGTATCCACAACGGCCAGAGTCTGAATCCATTAATCCCCGATGCCCATGTTGCCATGCTACCCTTCGCGGCGGGTGAAACGGATAGCGATAAGAAATGTACCTGGTGTCACCGTTCTGTTGATTTGGTGCAGGCGGCAGGTTCCGCATTTCCGTTAAGAACAAATCTTAGAAAAAGCGTCGATATAAAACTTTGCACCTTATGTCATGGCCCGGCTGGTCCAGCAAAACAATTTTACCGAGTGAACCTTTCTTCATTACAGCTGGATGGGGCAGAACTTTATGATCTCACTTGCTCTGGTTGTCATGGACTCCTCGCAGACTCTGAAGTAAGCGGTGAATCAGCAGCAGAGATTCAGGAAAAAATAATCGAAAATGAAGGTGGCATGGGACCACTGGGTGTCCTTGCGGTAACACAGATCCAGGCCATCGCGCTAGCCCTGGGAGGTGACCCTACACCTCTCCCCACCCCTACAGATGGTGAAGCACTCTATGCACTAAACTGTGCAAGTTGCCATGGTGCACTGGCCAACTCTGAAAAGAGTGGTGCTTCTGCCGCCGCGATCCAGTCGGCGATTGATAATAATATCGGCAACATGGGATCGCTCAGCGCCCTCACCACCGAACAGGTGCAGGCCATCGCCACGGCCCTGGCTGGTATTACCCCGCCACCCCCGCCTGTCGATGGGGTCGCGCTCTATGCCACGAACTGTGCCACCTGCCATGGTGACCTCGCCAGTTCTGAAAAGGGTGGCGCTTCTGCCGCAAGCATCCAGTCGGCCATTGATAATAATATCGGCGGCATGGGGTCGCTCAGTGCCCTGACCCCGGCACAGGTGCAGGCCATCGCCACGGCCCTGGCTGGCATTACCCCGCCACCCCCGCCTGTCGATGGGGTCGCGCTCTATGCCACCAACTGTGCCACCTGCCATGGTGACCTCGCCAGTTCTGAAAAGGGTGGCGCGTCGGGCGGCGCGATCCAGTCGGCCATCGATAATAATACCGGCGGCATGGGATCGCTCAGTGCCCTCACCACCGAACAGGTACAGGCCATCGCGATGGCCCTGGCTGGCATTACCCCGCCACCCCCGCCTGTCGATGGGATCGCGCTCTACGCCACCAACTGTGCCACCTGCCATGGTGACCTCGCCAGTTCTGAAAAGGGTGGCGCGTCGGGCGACGCGATCCAGTCGGCCATCGATAATAATACCGGCGGCATGGGATCGCTCAGCGCCCTCACCCCGGCACAGGTGCAGGCCATCGCCACGGCCCTGGCTGGTATTACCCTGCCACCCCCGCCTGTCGATGGGGTCGCGCTCTACGCAGCGAACTGTGCCACCTGTCATGGTGACCTCGCCAGTTCTGACAAGGGTGGCGAGTCAGCAGAAGCTATCCAATCTGCCATTGATGATAATAAAGGGAACATGGGGTCGCTCAGCACCCTCACCACCGAACAGGTTCAGGCCATCGCTACCGCGCTCGCGCCATAGGGCAACGCAAACCAAACAGGATGCTTAAATAGGAGACTGGGTAAAATGAATAACGAAAGAGACCACAATGGGCTTAATTCTTCGTTAACGCGGCGTCGCTTCCTGAAGGTTAGCGGAACGTTAGCTTCCGCAACGATGATCAGCCCGGTTTTAATCTCATGTCAAGAGAGCACTACTACAGCCTCGCCACTCACTCAGACAGGTGCAGTAGGTACGGCTCAAGCGCAAGCAGGGATGACTGGTGAAAATCTGCCAGATTCGATCGAGACTGCCGAGGACATCATCTACAGTGTCTGCCAGATGTGCCATTCGCGCTGTGGTGTGCGGGCGAAGGTGAAGGAAGGGATACTGATAAAGATTGATGGAAATCCTTATCACCCCAATAACCGCGATGTGGATGGAAATTTCGAACCGGATAGATTGCCCTACAACACCCCTCCAGAAACCGCGTATAGAGAACTTGGCAGGATGTGTCTTAAAGGCCAGTCAGGTATCCAGACGGTCTATGACCCGTACCGGGTGCAGCACCCCTTAAAGAGAGTCGGGTCGCGCAACTCCGGGCAATGGCAAACCATTTCCTGGGAGCAGGCCTTTTCCGAGATCGCCGCGAAGATCAATGCACTCATCCCTCCTGAGGAAAGAGATCAACTTATCGATCCGTCTATGCCTGAACTTGGCACGAAACGAAACCAGTTAGCTTTTGCACCAGGACGCAGCGTCGAAAAGGAGATGAGTGAACGGATCTGGAAACACGCCTGGGGGACTGTCAATTACGGCCTCTCACATACCTCGATCTGCGAATCTAGCCGCCATGTGGCAAATGAAATGATTACCTGGGACCCGGCCGGTACCAAGACCAGCATGGGGGCGGGAAGATCAGAAGGCTGGCAAGCCGACATCCTGGGCGCTGAATACATCATCTATTTTGGCGCCAACCCGCTGGAGGCAGATTTCCCCATGGTCGGCATGGCCCGTGACCTGATGGAGTTCAAACGTCACGGCGGAAAATATGTCTCGGTAGACCCCCGCTTAAACAACACAGGGGCCAAGGCAAATCAGTGGGTACCCATCACCCCGGGTACCGATGCTGCCCTGGCGATGGGTATGATCCGTTGGATCATCGACAATAATAGACATGATGTCGCTTATCTGAAAAATAGTCATAAGGCAGCGGCGAATGCCAAGGGTGAGCCAACCTGGACAGATTCCACCTACCTGGTAGGCAAGTTCACCGATGCTGATGGGAAAGAATTTCAGCGCTACATCACTGCAAAAGAGGCTGGTATTGCCGATGGCACAAGTGTGCTGGACGATGACTATGTCGTCTTATCGAATGGTGATCTGGCAGGGTACAACACTTGTGATAATGCAATGTTAGAAGTTAGCGAAACTGTAAGTCTGGCCATAGACGGCACTGCGACATCCGTTATGGTCAATTCGGCCTTCACCCTGCTTAAAGAAGCGGCGACTTCAATGAGCCTCAATCAATACGCGGCCATCTGTGATGTCTCGGTTGGTGTCATCGCAGGTTTAGCGAACGAGTTTGTCAGCCATGGCAAGAAGGCCTCGGCCATCACCTACCGAGGGCCTATTAAACACACCAACGGCCTTTACAACCAACTCGCGATTCAGCATTTGAACACCCTGATCGGTAACTATGACTGGAAGGGAGGTTGCACTGCAGGCGCAGGTGGCTGGAACCACAAATCCGGTGCGGTAGACCTGAGCAAGGTCGATGGTGATCCTGGCACTGATGGAATACGCATTGATCGCGCCATGACGCAATATAATCAAGCTGAAGCCAAAGGGCTGTTCAATGGATATCCGGCAGCGCGTCCGTGGTTTCCCCTCGCAACCCACGGCAACTACCAGGAGGTCATCCCCAGCGTTCAGGATGGCTATCCCTACGCCTTAAAAGCGTTGATCACCTTCTGGAATGCCTGGCCCTATTCCACCCCCAGCCTGAGAAAGGTGTGGGAGGAGACAGTCGCGGATGAGAGCAAACTGCCGCTGCTGGTCTCCATCAGCCCGCTGATCGGAGAAGTCGCGGCATGGGCGGACTACATCCTGCCCGATACCGTCTATCTGGAGAAATTCTCAGTGCCTGGCATCCCGTGGCGGGTGAACAAAGGAACACCGTTCCAACGCCCAGTGGTCGGGGCATTTGATGGCAATTCGATTGGCGATAGTGGCGGTGTCGGTAACACCATCCCGCTAAATGGAGTAAACAATTATACGCCCGCCTTGCCCGACACCAAAGCGGTGCTGGATATTCATATCGGTCTGGCAAAGGCGCTGGGGCTTCCCGGGGTCGGTGGAGGCGCACTCTTGAGCGATGCCGGTGACCCGGTGGGCGACCTCAATAACAGCTGGGACTGGGCGAAGTCGATACTGCAAAATATTTCCAACAGCACGGGTGCCGGTGTCGATGAAATTGTGGCCAAAGGTGGTGTCTTCGATAATCCAACGGATGAATACACGGGCGATCAACTAACTTACCAATACGGCAACATTATCCGCCTCTTTAGCGACCCTATGGCCCGTACCAAAGATTCGGTGACCGGAGAATATTATTCCGGCGTGCCCCACTACAAGCCCATCGTCCACTCTAACGGCGTGATGGTCAATGACTCCGCATTCCCTTATCACCTTATTACTTACAAAACGGTTCATCATGGGCAGGCTCGAACCAACGTTAATCCCTGGTTGATGTTGATGATTCCAGAGAATCCTGTTGAGATCAGTGCGATCGATGCGGCCACGTTAGAGATAGAGACTGGCGATCAGGTCAAGATTGTCTCTGCCTCAAATCCGAATGGCATCACCGGAAAAGCACTGGTGACGCAACGACTCAAACCGGGGGTTATCGCGGTCTCTCACCATTACGGGCATTGGGAACAACACTCACGGGCGCATGTCGTCGATGGTCAGGCGATGGGTCACGATCCTAGCCGAGGAGCGGGGCTACAACCGACCCAGATCATGCGCACAGACGATCAGTATCCCAATGTAAGCCTGCAAGAACCTATCGGGGCAAGCTGTTCATTCTATGACACCTCAGTAAAGGTGAGCAAAGTTTAAGACCAGTAGTTTAATAATGGAGGTGATCTAAAATGGCACAGCTAGGTTGGCAGATAGATTTAGATAAATGCACCGGGTGTGATTCCTGTACAGTTGCCTGCAAGTCAGAAAATAATACCCGACCACTGGGCTCACCTATGCCATTCAAGAATGGAAGAGGTATCATTCCCGACCATGTGAGCTATCGCTGGGTGGTCAAAAGGGAGAGCGGCGTATACCCAGACCCTAAGCTCGACTTTATTACCAGCGCCTGTAATCACTGCCAGGATCCGGCCTGTCTTGCGGCCTGCCCGGTAACGGATGTCAACGACCCGTCCAATCCAGACAATGCAATCTTCAAACGTGAAGAAGACGGCATAGTACTGATTAATCAGGATGTTTGCATTGGCTGCAAGTACTGCATTCATGCCTGCCCCTACGGTGCACCGCAGTTCAATTCAGTCACTGAAAAGGTGGAGAAGTGCACATTCTGCGTCCATCGCCTGGAGGCAGGTTTAGAGCCCGCCTGTGTCACCACTTGCGTTGGTAACGCCTTGCATGTCGTGCAGGATTTCGACCCCAGCGAATCGGGACAGAATGCACCAGAAGGCTTTGCCGATCCCTTGCTCACCTTACCCGCCGTGAAGTTTTCAACCGGCCCATCATAGTGGAAAACATGGGCATACAGAAAAACCGTTCGAAAAAAACAGACTGTCACTACCTACAGGACGATGGACCAGCCGATGAAGAATAACACTGACTCTGCCTATCAAGATGCCGTGGCTCGTGGAAATATGTACCGCTTCCTCGCTGCGATTTATCTTCAACCACCCACGCAAGAGATGCTGCTAAACGTAATAGATGCTGAGTTTCTTGATGATCTCGCTTCATTATTCAACAAAAGCCCAATCGCACAACTGCACAACTATACCGAATCCGTAGATCTCGAAAAAGAGACGGCCTTGATCCAGCAAGACTATATGGATCTATTCGCGGTGCCTGCGGGACGCTATGTCACACCGTTTGAAGACGTTTATCGTGGCACAAGGATGGATGGCCATCAAGAAAGAGGCCCCCTGCTGGGTGTACAGGCGATCGCGGTAAAAATCATGTACCGCATGGCGGGTGCTGAGATGGAGCGCAACTGTAAGGAGCTGCCTACCCACATCGGCGTCGAGCTAAGCTTTATGAATTTTCTGTGTGAAAAGGAAGCAGCGGCGATCAATTGTAAGCGAGAGGGAGGACCATCAGGTCCGTCAGATAAAAAGATGGCCGCGGCATCAGATCCCAGTGTATATCGTGAATTACAGAGTCGCTTCCTCCAGGCGCATTTAAATGACTGGTTTCCGCAACTCAGCCAGGTGATACAGGAGAAAGCAAATACCCATTTTTACCGTGCCCTGGCCCAAATAACCGAAGAGTTTATTTCACAGGATACGGCCAACCAGGTATCACAAACCATTGCTAACAAACGTGCACAGGTGGTCCAGAGAAGCTCAGCAATCCCTCAGCCAGGATAGAAAAAATGACAGCAGGATTTTTTTTAGACACCGTTCTCGATGAGACGCAACACATCTCTGCGACGCCAGCACTCTGCAAACGGGTGCGTTACCGAAAAAGCAGTTGCCAAAACTGTGTGGATGTCTGCCCAGACAGTGCCATCACTTTATCGCCAGGCCCAGCCATTAACGACAACTGCTCTAACTGTGGCCTGTGCCAGAGTGCCTGCCCCACTGAAGCCTTTCAAAGTGACTTTCATATTGACCAGCAGCTTTCGAAAGAAGTGGAATCGTTACTCAGTAAAGCGCCGTCAGCGAGAAAAAAGAAAAAATTATTTATTCACTGCAGCCAGGCTGACAAACAGGATAAAAGCTCGCTTGCTATTCGCTGCCTGGGAAACGTGGGCGAAAATTTATTCCTAAATGCAGCGCTCTCTGGCCTGGATGAGATGCACTTAACAAAAGGCCACTGCTCGCAATGCCATCTAAAAAATGGAGAGACACTGCTGACAAGCTCGATATCAACCTCTCAGGCAGTTATAGAAAATATGGGAATAGAAGAGTTCACACTGAGCTTAAATGAAGCGCAAAAAGATAATAGTAAGCCTGCGTCATTAAGCCGTAGAGAGCTCTTTGAAAAAATCTCTCATCGCATCACCGCTAGTGAATCATCCAGTCTGTCTGAGCAGGCCGACGGGCGCGTTAGCCATGAGATGCTTGAAATGAAGGATGGGAAACGAGTGTCCCCCAAAAGGGAAACGCTGCGTAAGCTGATAGAACAAAATGAGTGGGATGTTACCAATGTGAGCAATCCACAAACAGCGCTCCCGTGGAAAAAAATGAAAGTAGATGAAGCGAACTGTGTCGCCTGCGCAATCTGCGTCAACGTATGCCCCACTGGGGCGCTTACCAAGGTATTTGAAAACAACCAGGTCGTTCGACACCTGAATAACAGTCTATGCACTAACTGTCACCTATGCCAGGAGGCCTGCCCCGAGCAGGTCATTAGTTTTGAAGAAAATTACGCCGTTACTGATCTCATTGAAGATAAAACACACGTTGTCGCCAGAATTGATATGACTTCATGCGCCATATGCGGGGAAATCAATCCAGCAAGATACGGCGAAATATGTGCCACTTGTGATAAACGGCAAGTCTCGCCAATGTTTATGAATAACTGACGCCGCACTACTATGGAGAGCTATGCGAATAGCGAGCGAGGTAGTGCAAGCCCCTCAGTCTCTCGAGAGCCAAGGCGTGAGCGAGGTGACGAGGACACCCGAGGCCTGATGGTTGTCTCATGAAAGGAGTTGAACTGATCCATGAACGGATCTGATCCATGGACGGATCACTTCTTTAACGAGTACCACGACACAATCGCATTCCTCTATAAAGACGAAGTGCCACACTCACCACTGCATTTCAGCCCGGCCACCTATACTTCTTAGCAGTTATGTTTTTTTTCAGGAAAGGGTAACACCTTCTTAACTCCTACTATTCTGGAGACCCCCAAAGTAATTCATCTAAATCCTTACTCTCATCAGAACCGAGTGGCACAACCTTGCCACCGATGAAGTGCACACCCTCTTTCTCTAGCAAACTTTTCTGCTTATTATACGCCCCACTACCAACTTCAAAAGCTAGCGTACGATCAGACTTTACAACACGATGCCAGGGTAGCGGTTCAGCTGAACGACTCATGGCTTTACTCACCATGCGTGCATGGCGTGGATATCCAGCTACCCGTGCGACCTGGCCATAACTCATAACCCGACCACTCTTTATACTGGAAACCGTTTTCCAAATCGCTTTATCGAATTTAAACTGAGTCTCAGACATGCATTAAGGAACCTCTGATTAATTCTGAGCGGATAGAAATGAGAGTCAAAATATTCAAATGAGAAGTGCCCTTTGGGTGTAAGGCGCTAAACGCAAGGAATACCCAAGGGGCACTCAGTAGCGAACCTATTGCTAAGATTAGCAACGCAGAAGTTGGATATTTTGGGCTCATTGCTACTGTTCATGAATAAATTGGAGGCTCCTTAAATATAGCTTTAACAAATTTGACCTGGTTGCCGGGCTATTGTTTGAAATACTGTTTAAAATCTTCACTCGGTTCACGCTCAGAAAAAATATACAGGGAAATGCCATTTGGATCTTGTATGGCAAAACCTCTGTCTCCCCACGGATGATCCTCCAGAGGAACAATAGCCTCTAACCCTGCTTCTGTAAGTCTTTGATATGCCTCATCGACATCATCAACAGAAAAATTATACATGAGTCCGGCGCCACTACTAAGCTCATGCTCAAGTTGTTGTGGCGACATAAACTGCAGTGTTGATGATCTGTTTCCAAACGCGAGATTTACATACCAACCACAATCAAAAGTGACTTTTGCGCCAAAATATTTGACATAAAAATCTCTGCTTTCCTCGACTTTGTTTGTGGTGAACGCTGATGATAATGAGTTTACTATCATAGTTCCTCCTTTTTTCGTTGAAGTCTGATGACCTGAAAAGCTGCGCTTTAATTGTCAGGCGACCAAAGGAAGTGTCCGTAGTGCGAGGAACGAAGTGACGAAGCCATCTCCTAACTTGATGAATCTTATAGTGCTGAGACTGCCGTCCTAAAGGATTTGGACTTCCAGTACCTAAAGGTATTCCCGGTGGTCTCCGTCACGCTTCGCTCGTACCGCAAGGGTGAAATACCCTTGGGTGTACTTTCTACGGTCGCCTGACACATGACGTAATTAATCAGAGGTTCCTTA
>CALZMY010000015.1 GCA_945788675.1 uncultured Gammaproteobacteria bacterium
GAGGGTAACTCATCAGGGCTGTTTAATATCAGCATCGAGAATGATGCACTCAACCGACGTGCGCGCTGGAATGCAGAAAATATTCAGGGACGCCAGCATATACGTTACTCTTATTCTGTCGAAGCCAGACATATCCGCTATGCGATCCCTGCGGATATGGCCATCCCGCATAGCTATCCTGAGGATATTCAGCCCTACCTGCAGGAAGCTCCCGGCATCCAGGTCAATGACCCACTCATTACGGAAACATTACAGAAATTGTTTCCCACTGGCCCCCTCACCCTCCTCAATGCGGTCACCACCATTCACCGCCATCTGCAAGATAACTTTGCCAATAAAAACTTCTCTGGTTTTACCGATGCAATCACCGCGCTGAAACTGGGAGAGGCCAGCTGCAACGGTAAAAGCCGTCTGTTTCTTGCACTGGCGCGCAAGCTCAATATTCCAGGGCGCCTGGTGGGTGGGCTGGTGATGGAATCGGGTAAAAAACGCACTTCGCATCAATGGGTGGAAATATACATCGCAGGCCATTGGGTACCCTTCGACACCATCAATGATCACTTTGCCGACATCCCGGCTCACTACCTCACGCTCTACTATGGTGACCTGGTGTTATTCAAACACACCTCGAATGTGAATTTTAATTATTCGTTCAACATGATCAAACGTCTGGTGCCAAAACGAGAGGCGCTGGAGAGTCTGGATCGGTCAAGCTTTAACATCTTCAACCTCTACACCATCTTCGAACAGGTCGGCATTTCACAGAATCTGCTCAAGATTATCCTGATGATTCCACTGGGCGCACTCATCGTCGTTATTTTTCGCAACGTCATTGGTATCCAGACCTTTGGTACCTTTCTACCGGCACTGATTGCCGCTGCGGCAAGGGAAACAGGACTTTTATGGGGAATCGTCGGTTTTGTGCTGATCATTCTTGTCTCATCCACCGTGCGCAAGGCACTGGAATGGCTGCAACTGCTGCACTCCCCCAAGATGGCGATCATGCTCAGCACTGTCGTCATCGTGATGATGACCATGACGGTGATCAGCGTTCACTTCGGCCTGTTTGAACTGGCACACGTCACCCTCTTTCCCATCGCAATTCTGGCCATCACGGCGGAACGTTTTGCCATTATCGAATCAGAGCAGGGTTCGTTCGAGGCGTTTCGCATCACGCTATGGTCGCTGGTGGTGATTAGCGCCTGCTATGTTGTCATGGAATCACTTTTTCTACAGAGCATGATCCTCGCCTTTCCTGAACTATTATTGGTGGTCATTGCACTCAACCTGTGGCTGGGTAAATGGGTTGGCATGCGTGTAACTGAGTTTGTGCGCTTCCGTAAGCTGATATTTTCACGGAGCTGAACTCATGCTGAAGAGACTCATCAGACGACTACAGGGAATGCGCACTTCGACACGCCAGGTACTCAGCATGAACAAGCGCAACCTGGATTACATCTACCCTCACAACCAGCGGCGTGACTTCCCCTATGCAGATAACAAGCTGCTCACCAAGGAAGTACTTGCCGACAGCAATGTGGTGATGCCTGAGACACTCGCCACTTATGGTTCTTTTTATGAATTGCGCAAGCTCGCGGATGAACTCGCGCGACACAAAAGTTTTGTGATTAAGCCGGCCATGGGAAGTGGTGGCGGTGGCATCCTGGTATTTATCAATAAAGAAGGAGCGCAGTGGATTACGCCCGGCGGCAGGCGTTTCACATTAGCAGACATCAAAAAACAGATCACAGATATCATCTTTGGTGTTTACTCATTTGGGCTGAATGATGTCGCGATCATTGAGCAACGCATCATCCAGCATCCTGACATCACCCGACTCAGCCCTCACGGACTGGCCGATCTACGTATTATCACCTATCAACATCGTCCTGTGTTATGCATGGCTCGCATTCCAACACTGGCCTCTGATGGTAAAGCCAATCTTCACCAGGGGGCTATTGGTCTCGGCATCGATATTGAAACAGGCATCACACAGCACGCCATTTTCCTTAACGACGAGATCACTCACCACCCCGATACCAATGAGCCGCTGATTGGTGTAGCAACTCCCTACTGGCATCGTGTCGTAGAGATGAGTTGTATCGCAGCCAGCAAGGTACCGCTTAAATATCTTGGCATTGATGTCTCGGTCTCTGATAACGGTCCGGTCCTGCTAGAGATCAATGTACGCCCCGGGCTTCAGATACAGAACGCAAACCAGCAGGGCATGCGCACATTACTCGAAACGATTAGTGCCGAGGAGCGTTGCCAGTGAAGAAGCGTTTCTCGACACTCATGGGTGAAAGCTTTGTACCGGTCACGCTGGTGTTTGTGTTGATCTTTATGTTACTGCTTTACGTACAGTACAAATCTGCCATCGATGCCAACCAGGTGACCTTAATCGAGATTGAAGCCATCACACCAACGCTCAGCCTTGCAGGCGAGCTCGAAGAGGCCGGCGCCGAACTGGGGAAATTGATCAACACCAATCGCACCAATGACCCAATCTACCTAAAAGCACAGGAGCTGATCAACAGCGGTAAGCTTTCGGAAGCCGAAAAGGTCTATCTCGACCAGCTCAAAACAGATGTCTCTTCGGAGGCCTTAAACGATCTCGGCGTGCTCTACTATAAAATGGGCGAAATCAGACGCGCGCTACTACATCTTGACCGAGCGATCAGGACAACGCCAGTCTATGCCAGTGCCTATTTCAATCGCGGCGTCGTTCATGCCGCCAACGGTGACTATCACAAGGCGATCAGCGATTATCAACAGCTACTTCAACACATCACCGGCCATTTTGAGGCGCAGTACAATATCGGCGTTGCCTATCTTCGCCTCGAGGATTATCAACAGGCCACTGAAGCCTTTGAACACGCCAGCCAGTTTGCTGGCGGCACGCGCAAAGCTAAGGCCCTGTACAACAAAGGGATCTCTCTGCGGGCCACTGGCGACCGTGACGATGCGGCCAGAACAGCATTTGAGGCCGCTATTCGCCTCAAGCCTGACTATCTGGATGCACGAGTAGCGCTAGCATCACTCTTCCCCAACGACAAAAATGGACATGCCCTGGCACTACAGGAACTGGACAGAGTGATCACGCTTAAGCCCAGTCACGCCCGCGCATACTTTCACAAAGGGCTTATCTACAACAACCAGGGAAATAGCAGAAAGGCGATCAACGCGTATCGCAAAGCAATTCAGTTCAGCCCTGAGTATGGTAAGGCTCGTTACAATCTCGGCCTGCTGTTGCTCTCAAAAAAACAGTTGTCAGAGGCCTACCAGCAGTTTGAATGGGTACTTAAACGCAATCCAGCCCACGTACGCAGTCTCTTTAACCTCGGTAGAACCGCCTATGACCAGAAGCGTTACGATCTTGCGCTACAACATTATTACAACGCCATTTCGCTTCTGCAAGGAGACTATCCAGAGGCATATCTAAATATCGGCCTGGTACACGCCGCAAAAAAGGAACACGCGCTCTCATCAGAGGCGTATAAAGAGGCGATAAAGTTAAGACCCGAGTACCAGGAAGCGTGGTACAACCTCGGCATCAACCATCTGCGACAGGAACAATACCAGGATGCGCTAGCGGCATTGCGCAACGCGATCGACCTTGCACCAGACTACTATCAGGCGTGGTTTAACCTCGGCATCATCTATACACGCCTGCAGCAAAACAGTGATGCCATTGAGGCCTACCAGAAGGCTTTGACGATCAAACCCGACTATCAGACTGCACGTATCAACCTGGCGATTCGCTATACCCAGGCCGAACAGTATGATGATGCCATTGCACTCTACAAAACCGTTATCGA
>CALZMY010000016.1 GCA_945788675.1 uncultured Gammaproteobacteria bacterium
AGTGGTTTGCACAGGTGTCGGGTCATTTCCCTCTGTCACCCAAAGGACAATAGCATCTCCCTCATTTAGCTGATGAAGCAGGTTTTCATCTGATAGACGCCACTGGTTATTGGCGCCTTTATACTGAATATAGGAAAGCGCGACAAAATCGTGTTGCAATTGCCTGTTGCTGTTTTCACCGGCGCGGACGTGCGTGGTTTTGTTAATGCCGAGTATCGCGATATTGAGGTACGTGCTGTTAAGCGCTACAGCCGGATTGAATGTCGCAATGATATGTTTCGCATCCACGGTGGCACTGAGGCTTCCTGTGTTAATGGCGCGATCCATTTGTAGGGCGGGCTTCCTGAACCATCCTCGCCATTCACGTCCATTCTGAAAAAAGCCGGGGGTGTAGACAGTCTCTGAATAACCAAGCGAGGCGTATGTTCGCTGACGACCTGAAAATGCTTTATTTGAAAAAACATCTTTCCAGCCCAAATGATTCCAGTAGTCCACATGAAAGGCGACAGGGAAAAATTCTTTCCAGAGACGAGGGTCCTGCTTGAGGCGGCTAAGCCAGCGGTCGGCGGGCGGGCAGCTACTACAACCTTCTGACGTGTATAGTTCAAGCAACGTGGTTCGCGCCTCTGTCGTATTGAAGGTGACGGTACCGGCATAAGCTTGATGGGTGGAGAGCAGGCCGACGAACAAAAGGCTGGATGCCAATATTAGCGATGAGATTACCCGCTTCATCTGTTACCGCTCCTGAGTAAAACTTTACGATACTATGGCAGAAAAATATCGCAAAACTATCACAAAGGTTTCATCATTTAATCCCTTTCGTTAGCGTGCGAAGGGATCAAGCAATAAACGCGTTCACTTTTTCAAATGCCTGATCGAGTTGAGATAGCGGGGTATAGAAATGAGGTGAAAAACGGATGCCACCGCCACGTTGAGCGCAGATAACACCATCTGCCATCAGCTGTTGGTAGAGCACCTGTTGTTCAACCCCTTCCGCATGAAAGGTGACGATGCCGCCATAACGACCCGTCTCCGTTGGGGTCAGTAGCGAGAGCCTGGGATGGCCATCAATGATTGTCATCATCTGTTTGCTGCGTTGTAATAGTAGTTCCTCTATCGTCTCCAGGCCCAGCTTTAGTATTAAAGCCATCGCGGCGTTGAGGGCATGAATAGCGACCATGTTGGGGCTACCGCATTCGAAGCGGCGTGCGCTTTTAGCAACTTCCCAGGTTTTCTGGTCGTAGGCACCCTGTGCTTCGACCATATGCCAGCCGTACTGGTGCAGTTTGAGTCGGTCGCGTAGCTCAGCGCGGCAGTAGAACAGTGCCAGCCCTTCCGGGCCGAGCATCCATTTGTGACCGTCTGCCATGACGAAGTCGGCCTCGACCGCCTGCGCATCAAAGGGGTGCGCACCAAGGCTCTGGATCGCATCGACACAGAATAAAATGTTATTGGCGCGGCAGTGGCGTCCCAGTGGTGCCAGCTCCATCTTCAGGCCGCTGGCATACTGGATGGAGCTGATGGTGAGCAGGCGGGTATTTGCGTCCATCTGCTGGATCAGCGCCGCTTCCGGGGTGGCGGCGGAATTGAGATCGACTTCGCGCAGCTCGACCCCGAACTGTTTGAGTGACTCCCACACGATGCGGTTGGAGGGGAACTCCTGGTCGCTGGTGACGATGTTGTCTCCTGCTTGCCAGTCGATGCCGTAGGCGACCACGGAGAGTGCTTCGGAGGTGTTTTTCAGCAGCGCGATATCGTCAGGTGAGGGGGCATTGATCAGGCGTGCCAGGCGCTGGCGCAGGGTGATCTCAGTGCCGAGCCAGCGTGGGTAGTGCTGTGCGCCATAGAGAGCATTCTGTTCGGAGAATTCGCTCACCGCCGCGGCGACACTGCGTGGCCACGGCGCTACGGCGGCGTGGTTAAGATAGATAAGTTTGTCGATGTGTGGAAACTCATCTTTGTCTATTGGTGTCGTTGTCATTATTGATCCTCACTGTCCATGACTTAATCAAAGATTCCTTAAGTTGGCCTGATGCGCTATTGTGCGCTGTTTAGTTCGTGTAAACTCTGTTTCTACTATAGCCACTGTATGGCTGGCTCGAAAAGAATTTTTATGAAAAGGTCCTGGATAGCCGTTTCTAACAGATATTAATCTCATGCTGTTCAGCGGTAAACAGATTACTCTCAGGTAGGGAAAACTCAATGGAAAAAGCAGACATAGGCCTAATTGGACTGGCAGTGATGGGCCAGAATCTCGTTTTAAATATGGCGGACAATGGTTTTAAAGTCGCTGTCTATAATCGCTCCGTCCAGAAAGTGGACGACTTTCTTGCTAATGAGGCAAAGGGAAAATCGATTGTGGGGGCTAAAGAGATTAAAGCATTTTGCGATAGTCTGTCATCACCACGAAAAATCATGTTGATGGTAAAGGCGGGCGAAGTTGTCGATAATTTTATCGAGCTGCTTATGCCGCATCTGGATGAGGGAGATGTGATCATCGATGGTGGTAACTCACTTTATTCTGATACAGAGCGAAGAACAACCGCGTGTGAAGAGAAGGGTATTTTATTTCTCGGTGTTGGTGTATCCGGTGGTGAAGAGGGCGCCCGTTTTGGACCTTCTATTATGCCGGGTGGCAATAAAAAGGCGTGGGGACTAGTTAAAGATATTTTTCAGGCGATTGCGGCAAAAGTTGATCAGGATGTCTGTTGCCAATGGGTGGGTGAGGGCGGTGCCGGCCACTATGTAAAGATGGTGCATAACGGTATTGAATATGGCGATATGCAGTTAATCTGCGAAGCGTTTCATATTCTTCGTGAAGTGTTGCATCTGGATACAGCAGAGCTGGCAGAGATTTTTAGCGAGTGGAACAGGGGCGATCTGAATTCTTACCTGATTGAAATCACCGCAGATATTTTAAAAGTGCAGGAAGATGGTGCATGGCTCGGTGACAAAGTACTGGACACGGCGGGGCAAAAAGGAACGGGTAAATGGACCGGCATCAACGCATTAGAGATGGGCGTCCCTTTGACGCTTATTGGTGAGGCCGTTTTTGCGCGCTATCTCTCATCGCTTAAAGAGACTCGAGTGACCGCTGCAAAAGTTTTTGCTGCGCCAGCGGATGATATCGTCGTCGATAAGGCTGCTTTAATCGATGCAGTGCGCGATGCGCTTTTTGCTTCGAAGATCATTTCTTATACCCAGGGTTTTATGTTGATGAGAGAAGCGGCGAGTCAGTATGGCTGGAACCTGGCTTATGGCGATATTGCATTGATGTGGCGCGGCGGTTGTATTATTCGCAGCCAGTTCCTGGGCGATATTAAAGTGGCTTATGAAAATAACCCTGAACTGGATAATTTGTTGCTGGATAGTTACTTTCAGAATGCGATTGTGAAGGCGCAGGCAGGTTGGCGGAAAACGATCGCCACCGCTGTTCAAGCGGGCGTCCCTGTCCCGGCAATGTCATCTGCATTGGCCTTTTATGATGGTTTCCGCACTGAAAAATTGCCAGCCAACCTGTTGCAGGCGCAAAGAGATTATTTTGGTGCGCATACCTACGAAAGAACAGACCGACCGCGTGGCGAGTTTTTTCATTCGGATTGGAAGAAACTGGCGAATTAAGGATGATGGAAATATCGACCAGGCTGTGTGGTGCTAGATCAACGTGGTGAAATGATTTAACCGAGCTTGTTAGCAGTGATACTTACGGGTACGATAAAACATAGTATTCTTTCTCGTCACCGTTGTGGTGGTCTTATCGTGCGTTTTCACACGAAATTGATAACTTTATTGATGAGTTCTTGAATATTAAGCTGTCTGTAAGTACTGGGAAGTAATATTCAACTTTTGGCGAGTCTAAGAATATACCACTAGACAACTCAGTATTTGTTGTTTCATCTACCGCACTATAACGTAGTGCTGCTGACTTGCAACCACATACTCCGGTATTGCTTATATTTTTGACGCTTGTATGTAAAAGGAGAATATTCTTATACGTGACCGTTTCATCGATCTTGATTTCTTTACATTCTGCTATATTGTTCTCTATTTTAAATGTTCTATTTGATACTGAAGTAGAAGCGCATGCTGACATACTTAGCATAGAAGCAGCGAGAAATATTAACTGGATAGAATTAAGGTGCTTTTGTTCCACCATTTGTAACTCTCCCTTTTGTGTATTCAATTTTTAATATTAATTTATTGTTCGTTTTTGTCTTTAAATGCATTCTTAATTCAGTAAAAAAATTTACTTCTACTTCGATACAACCATGGCTAAAGCCCTTAACGGAATCATGTAAGTAAAATCCATTGCGGTGAGGGCTACAAGCATTTTTTGTTTTAATATCGTTTGGTTCGAATCTAACTCTGTTTTTACCCCAATTTGCCCAATATGGTTCACAAGCGCCAGCTTTTGGCCCTCTTGGTATTCTCTGAATTTGCCACGATGGCTCTAACTGGCATACGCCTGCCCCATTATCTTTAGCATAACCACCATCAATCAACGGTATGTAATATGTTCCTTCTGGTACTGGCCCAGTTTCCTTTACACATTGTTTAGAAGGGTGTTGGCTTCCCTTCATGCCAGATGTGGCTTTATACACACCATGTCCGTTCCAGGTAAGTAATTGACCGTCATATACGATATCGTTCATATCATCTCTACTTTGTTCTTATGTGGTCAGTTCCGCAGGATCTACATGTACTCCTCGCGCACCTCAATACACTGAGGTTCTCCTGCCTGAAGTTCACGACAAATCCACGGGCGCTTTTCATAAATCGAACACATCATGGTATTTCGATCCAGGGCCGAACACCAGCCATCTTCCAGCCGCGCCATTATCCTTCCGCCCCACTTATCGATCTCGATAAAATGACCGGGTATACCGGTCTCGGTAATCAGCATCACTTCCAGACGGCAGCAGCACGCCTTGCAGTTGGCGCAGGTGAGCTCAGCTTCAGGCAGGTTTGTGGTATCAATAGTCATCAACTACGTGCTTTTTTTATAGGTGTTGTATAGGTGCTGAGCCTTTCTAAGCCTTCCCTATTTACACCATTTCGCATAGCCAATAGAAACTAAAGCCCGGCACTACCAGGGTATCTTTGAAAATATCAGGAGATTGCCCCGAATATAAATCGATCATCTGGCCATATTGATTTTTGTCCCAGCCATCAACGTCATGCAGGTTAAGGGGCTGAGGTTTAGCATCAAAGTTTGCCACCACCAGGACACGTGCTGACTGTTTGTTAAGGCTATAACGGCCAAAAACAAACAGGTGCGGATTCTCCACGTTGATGAGTTCGCGGTTATTAAAGTCGGCAAATACGCCAATCTCTTTGCGCACAGCAATCATTCTTTTGAGCGCGCTGAATATTTTGAACTCTACAGTGCCTGTTACATTTCGATTCTCGGCTTTTACCCAGTCAATCGTCGGTCGGTGAACCCAGCGCGAATCCCCTGTCTTGTGGGGGTCATTGGTGTACGACGAGTCATTTAATGTTCCCAGTTCATCGCCATAGTAGAGTAGTGGCATACCGCCAAAAGACATAATCATGCTGTGCAGTATCAGGATGATCTTTATGGCGTTTTCTGTCGCTTCAGGGTCTCCGACCTCTAATGCGTATTGCAAACCCACTAATGAAGCTAAAGAACCGGAAATCCGAGCATCACCGGTCTTTTCATTGTGACCGAAAGGCAAGCCTCTGGCATGGGAGTTGTTGTAGTTTCCGGTATAATAGTCGATGAGAAATTTACGGTGACTGGATTGTTCATAACCTGCCAATTGCATGTCATTATCATCGAAGCCAAGGCCAATATCATCATGACAACGCACATAGTTGAGCCAGGTGGCGCGATCCAGTTTAACCGGCAGGCTTTTAATTCCCTGGTTGAGCAGTTTGGCATTTTTGGTTGCCACTGCATCCCACAAAAGCGCCATAAAAGTAGCGTTGTAGGCCATCTCACACTCTTTAGCAATGACAGCGTCTTCACCAAAATATTTAGTCACTTCAACTGGTGCAACGATCGCTTCTGCTATAAACAACACCCCTGGCGATGTTACCTGACAGCAGTCTTTCAATAGTTGCAAAATTAAATGGGCTTCGCGTTCGTTCTGACAGGTACTGCCTATTTTTTTCCATAGAAATGCCACTGCATCGAGACGTAGAATATCTGCACCTTTGTTGGCCCAGTACAGGATGATTTCCAGCATTTCGATAAAGACCGCCGGATTGCTGTAATTCAGGTCCCACTGATAACTATTAAAGACGGTCAT
>CALZMY010000017.1 GCA_945788675.1 uncultured Gammaproteobacteria bacterium
CTACGGCCACTAAAGCCGCTCCTGCATTTCTTCGTCGATCGCTATCGCTCACAACTACGAAAGGGCAGACGGCGTGGCCTATCGGCGACTAGCGGCCTTCGCTTCGCTCTCCATGGCCGCCAGCGCTCGACGCTACCCAGCCTAAATGAAAGGAAATAAAGCGGATTTGCACCCTGTTTTTAGGTCAACCCCAGCCCAGAATTTTGAATCTTGTGAATTTCATCCCGTAATTTGGCTGCTGCTTCAAAATCGAGATCTCGAGCATGTTGATACATCTCTTTTTCAAGCTGTGAGATCTTTTTCGCCAGCTTTTCAGGCGACAGCACAGAATATTCAACCATCTCCTCCGCTACCCTGGCAGAGGCCTTCGCGCGCTTCTGCTCCGCAGCGCCTCCGGCTTCCATCACGTCGGCAATCGCCTTCTGAATCCCTTTTGGCGTTATACCGTGCTTTTCGTTATAGGCAAGCTGTTTCTGGCGACGCCGCTCGGTCTCGTCAAGCGCGCGTCGCATCGAGCCGGTGATCTTATCGGCATAGAGAATCGCCCTGCCATTGAGATTACGTGCTGCCCGTCCGATCGTCTGGATCAGCGACCTGTCGGAACGTAGAAAACCCTCCTTATCCGCATCGAGGATCGCGACCAACGAAACTTCTGGAATATCAAGCCCTTCTCTTAATAAGTTAATTCCGACTAACACATCGAATTCACCCAATCGCAGATCACGCAGGATCTCCATACGCTCCACGGTATCGATATCGGAATGGAGATAGCGCACACGAATGCCGTGCTCTTCAAAATATTCGGTAAGATTTTCAGCCATCCGCTTGGTCAAAGTAGTGACAAGAACACGTTCACTGTGATCAACGCGTTTGCGGATCTCTGATAGCAGATCATCCACCTGAGTCGTCGCCGGTCGCACATCGACTTCAGGGTCGACCAGGCCGGTGGGCCGCACGACCTGCTCGACCACCGCCTCACCGTGCTCTTTTTCATACGGGCCCGGCGTCGCCGAGACAAAGATCGCCTGCGGCGCGATGCGCTCAAACTCCTCAAAACAGAGCGGGCGGTTATCGAGCGCCGATGGCATACGAAAGCCATACTCCACCAGTGTCGTTTTGCGCGAACGATCCCCTTTATACATGCCGCCGATCTGTGGGATCGTGACGTGACTTTCGTCGATCACCAGCAGCGCATTATCGGGCAGATAGTCGAACAACGTCGGCGGTGGGTCACCCGCTTCGCGCCCCGAGAGATAGCGAGAATAGTTCTCAATGCCGGAGCAATAACCCAACTCTTTGATCATCTCCAGGTCGAATACGGTACGCTGCTCCAGGCGCTGCGCTTCGACCAGTTTATTCGCTTTATGCAACTGTGCCAGACGCTCACGCAACTCGTCTCTGATCTTCTCCATCGCGCCGACAAGGGTCTGTTCCGGCGTCACATAGTGGCTCTTGGGGTAGATTGTCAGGCGCGGCACTCGGCGCAACACCTCACCTGTCAGCGGATCGAAATAGCTGAGCGACTCAACCTCATCATCAAAGAGTTCAATACGTACCGCCTCAAAGTCAGACTCAGCCGGGAAGATATCAATCACATCGCCACGCACCCGATAGGTAGCCCGGTGTAGCTCAACATCATTACGCGTATATTGCAGCTCAGCAAGACGACGCAAGATAGAGCGCTGATCAACCTGTTCGCCCTTCGACAGATGCAACACCATGCTGAGGTAGGCACGCGGGTCGCCAAGGCCATAGATCGACGAGACCGAGGCAACAATCACCGCATCGGGCCGCTCCAGCAGTGATTTTGTCGCTGACAGGCGCATCTGCTCGATATGCTCATTGATCGAGGCATCTTTCTCGATGAACATATCGGAAGATGGCACATAGGCCTCAGGCTGATAATAGTCATAGTAGGAGACAAAATACTCAACCGCATTATCGGGAAAAAACTCCTTCATTTCACCATAGAGCTGCGCCGCCAGCGTCTTATTAGGCGCCATGACAATGGTCGGGCGCTGCACCTGCTGAATCACATTGGCGATAGTAAACGTCTTACCCGAACCGGTCACACCCAGCAGGGTCTGCGCGGCAAGACCATCACCCAGCCCTTCGACAAGCTGACGAATGGCATTGGGTTGATCACCGGCGGGCTTAAAACTAGATGAAATTGAAAATCTTTGGCTCATAGGGATTCTGTAAACTGACTTTCTCAAGTATATTACAGACAGCCGATAGAGGTTTAATAAATTGTGAGAAAGGATAATAAAAAGTGGAACTATCATCCCGAGTGCAGCGAGTCAAACCCTCCCCTACCCTGGCCATCACGGCGCGCGCCGCACAACTGAAAGCCGAAGGCAAAAACATCATCGGATTTGGCGCCGGCGAACCCGATTTCGATACCCCTGACCATATCAAGGCCGCCGCGATTGAAGCGATTAACGCCGGTTTCACCAAATACACTGCTGTCGCCGGCACGCTAGAATTAAGAGTGGCGGTTGCTGCCAAGTTCGCACGCGATAATCAACTTGATTACAGCCCGGAACAGATTCTGGTCTCAGTCGGTGGTAAACAGAGCTTTTACAACCTCGTTCAGGCGTTGCTGAACCCGGGTGATGAAGTGATCATTCCGGCCCCTTACTGGGTCTCGTATCCTGACATGGTACTACTCGCCGACGGCTCACCAGTCATCGTCGAAAGCGGCCTGGAACAAGGGTTCAAAATCACCCCTGAACAGCTGGCAGCCGCCATCACACCTAAGACTAAACTAATGGTGATCAACAGCCCGTCAAACCCAACCGGTGCGGCCTACAGCCACGCAGAGCTGGCAGCCCTCGGCGAGGTATTGCGTAAACACCCACAGGTAATCGTCGCCAGCGATGATATCTATGAGCACATCGGCTGGTCAGATGAACCGTTCAAAAACATCCTGACAGCCAACCCCGATCTCTATGAGCGAGCAATCGTACTCAACGGTGTCTCCAAGGCCTATTCGATGACCGGCTGGCGCATCGGCTACGCTGGTGGACCATTGCCACTGATCAACGCGATGAAGAAGATTCAGTCACAGAGCACGTCGAATCCAACCTCAATCTCACAGGTCGCGGCACAGGCTGCGCTTGAGGGGGATCAATCCTTTATCAAGCAGATGAACGTCGAATTCAAGGAACGTCATGATTATGTGGTCGATGCGCTGAACCAGATCAACGGTGTTGAGTGCCTCAGGTCAGATGGAGCCTTCTACGCCTTTCCAAAGATGGAAGCGGCATACTCAAAACTGGAAGGGATCAACAACGATGTCGAATTTGGTGAATTCCTGATCAATGAGGCAGGTGTTGCGCTGGTTCCCGGTTCTGCCTTTGGGGCACCGGGTTATATGCGACTCTCTTTTGCTACCAGCATGGAAAACCTTAAAGAGGGGCTGACCCGTATCCACAATGCGTTAAAATAAATCTCTGTTTATCACGTCACGAAGGCTTTCCGGCACAACACGATAAGAGTACTATTACGTAAAACAGGTTTTTCACAACTGCAAGGATGCAATGGTGATAACACAAAAAAACCGGGCGCGGTCACGTAATCAAGGCTTTACCTTGATTGAACTCATCATCTTGCTGGCGATCGTCTCGATTTTGTTTCGCTTCGGTATGCCAGCATTCCAGGACATGATTGCAAATAATCGTATGACCACGCAAATCAATGCCATGGTCTCCAGCTTCAACCTCGCTCGTAGCGAAGCAGTCAAACGTAATCGGAATATTGTACTGTGCCCTAACAACGAGGGCATCTGTGCAAAACAGCCACATTGGCACAACGGCTGGTTAATGTTCGTCGATAACAACTTTGACAGGGAATTTGACGATGATGAAGAGATCATTTACATAGAGGCCGCTAAAGAAAACATTGAGATCACCTCCAGTCGCTATCGGCGACGCGTCGTCTTTCACGCCCTGGGCAGCGCTGCAGGTAGTAATGCAAGTTACGTTTTTTGTGATCAACGCGGTCCGTCAAAGGCGCGCGCAGTCATCCTCTCCAATGGTGGGCGCGCCCGCATCGCA
>CALZMY010000018.1 GCA_945788675.1 uncultured Gammaproteobacteria bacterium
GGTGACAAGCTCTATGTACCGGTCTCGTCACTGCACCTGATCAGCCGTTATGCCGGCGTATCAGAGGAAAGCTCGCCACTACACCGCCTCGGCACCGAACAGTGGTCAAAGGCAAAGCGCAAAGCGGCCGAGCGGGCACATGACGTTGCCGCCGAGTTACTCGATATCTATGCCCGCCGTGCCGCGCGCAAGGGTCACGCCTTCCCGGTACTCGATGATCAATACGCCACCTTCGCGGCTGCCTTCCCGTTTGAAGAGACCCCGGATCAACAGGAGGCGATCATTGATCTGATTGCCGACATGACCAGTGATAAACCGATGGATCGTCTCATCTGCGGTGATGTCGGTTTTGGTAAAACAGAGGTCGCGATGCGTGCCGCGTTTATCGCGGTGCAAGGCGGCACACAGGTCGCAGTACTGGTACCGACGACACTGCTCGCGCAACAGCACTACCAGAATTTCTCCGATCGCTTTGCCGACTGGCCGGTACAGGTGGAAGTGTTGTCACGTTTTAAGACCAAAAAGCAGACCGATGAAGCACTAAAGAAGATCGAAAATGGCAAGGTTGATATCGTGGTCGGCACCCACAAGTTGATCAGTGGTAACATCAAGTTCAAAAACCTCGGCCTCTTTATCATTGATGAGGAACACCGCTTTGGCGTCAAACAGAAAGAGCAGTTGAAATCACTGCGCAGCGATGTCGACACACTGAGCCTCACGGCAACGCCGATTCCACGCTCACTGAATATGGCACTCACCGGTATTCACGACCTCTCGATCATCGCTACGCCGCCATTGCGCCGCATCGCGATCAAAACCTTTGTGCGCCAGTGGAACGACACCCTGATCCGCGAGGCATGCCTGCGTGAGATCCGTCGTGGCGGCCAGCTCTATTTTCTGCACAATGAAGTCCGCACCATCGAAAAAATCACCGAGGATCTAAAAAAACTGGTGCCCGAGGCGGAAGTAAAATTCGCTCATGGGCAGATGAACGAACGCGAGCTGGAACAGATCATGCTCGATTTCTACCATCAGCGCTTCAATATTCTAGTGAGCACGACGATCATCGAGAGCGGCATCGATGTGCCCAACGCCAACACCATCATTATGAATCGCGCCGATAAACTCGGCATTGCACAGCTCTATCAGCTGCGCGGTCGTGTCGGTCGTTCGCATCACCAGGCCTACGCCTACCTGATCACACCACCCAAAAACAGCATGACCAAAGATGCCGAAAAGCGGTTGGAAGCGATCGAATCGATCGAAGAACTGGGCGCTGGCTTTACGCTGGCGACGCACGATCTTGAGATCCGTGGTGCCGGTGAGTTTCTCGGTGATGAACAGAGCGGCCATATCCAGGAGATCGGCTTTACCATGTATAGCGACCTGCTGGAGCGCGCGGTCGAGGCGTTGAAGGCGGGCAAACAGCCCGAGCTGTTGCAACCGTTGCATAGCGGTTCTGAAGTCGACCTCGGTGTGCCTGCCCTGTTGCCGGAAGAATATCTACCCGATGTCCACAGCCGCCTGGTACTCTATAAACGCATCGCCAACGCCAAAGACAAAGCGGAGCTGCGTGAACTACAGGTGGAGATGATCGACCGTTTTGGGCTGCTACCAGAGCCAGCCAAAAACCTGATCGCCGTGACTGAGCTTAAACTAAAGGCTGCGCCGATTGGCGTACGCAAGATTGAAGCCGCAGCACATGGTGGCCGCATCGTCTTTGGCGAACAGCCCAATGTCGACCCGATGAAAATCATCAACCTGATCCAGCGAAAGCCGAATACCTATAAACTGGATGGCCAGGAAAAGCTGCGTTTCACAATGTCGCTACCTGATCTGCAAAATCGTATCGATGCGATTTCCGAGCTACTGGAAAAGGTTACGCTTGAGGGTTAGATGTCGGTAATTTAAATGTAGGATGCGGTGAGCAGAGCGAACCGCATCATTCTCAAAAAGAGCAAAATTCACATATATGATAAGAGCAACCTAGCACGCACATAGAAATACTCCAACGGTAAGGCAGCAGAGCTAACCAAACCTATTAGTCAGCGACTCCTTTATTTTTCCCGCTGATCAATGACTCTGCCAGCTCCATCGGCAATGGAAAAACAATCGTATTAGAGCGCTCTCCTGCAATCTCAGTTAACGTCTGTAGATATCGGAGCTGCAGTGCCTGCGGCTGCTTCGAGAGCGTCTTTGCTGCCTCTAACAATTTTTCTGACGCCTGCATCTCCCCTTCTGCATGAATCACTTTTGCACGGCGGGTACGTTCTGCCTCTGCCTGTTGTGCGATTGCACGAATCATACTTTCATCCAGGTCGACATGCTTTATTTCGACATTGTTGACCTTGATTCCCCACGCGTCAGTTTGTTGATCGAGGATCGCCTGAATATCAAGATTAAGCCGCTCTCGTTCGGCTAGCATCTCATCCAGTTCGTGCTGCCCTAATACCGAACGTAACGTGGTTTGAGCCAGTTGACTGGTCGCCTCGTAATATTTCTCTACCTGAATAATGGCGCGTTCGGGGTCGATAACACGGAAATAGACCACGGCATTCACTTTAACCGAGACATTGTCACGTGAGATCACATCCTGACTTGGCACATCCATTACAATTGTGCGCAGGTCTACTCGCACCATCTCCTGGATGATGGGAATGATGAGAATGAAACCTGGCCCTTTCACCTTCCAGAAGCGCCCCAGCAGGAACACCACACCTCGTTCATATTCGCGCAGGATCTTTATTGCGCTAGCGAGAAAGAGAATGACCAGTACCACAATCACCATAAATACCGTTTCTGTCGTGAATGTAAAATCTATCATCACTTATCCTCCGTTGATGCAGATGTAACAGATGACTCATTTGCAGGCACTACCTTTAAAGTAATACCGCTTACATCGATAACTTTTACCTGCTGGTCTTTATGCAGCGCAGTGTCACTGAGTGCTTGCCAGTTTTCACCATGAATAAAGACAAGCCCTTTATGGTCGAAATCGTCTAATACTGTCGCCTCTTTCCCTAATAACTCTTCTGCACCACTCACAACCGGGCGTTTGCGTGCCTTGATTGCCATGCCGATGACAAAGATGGTAATCAGTACACTGATCACTGCAAAGCTGATAATAAGCGCCAAATTGATGCCATAACCGGGCGCCTCAGTATCGATCAAAATAACTGACCCAAATACGAATGCGGTAATACCGCCGATACCAAGCATGCCGAAACTCGGCTCAAATGCCTCACCAACCATCAATGCAATGCCCAACAGGATCAGTCCCAGGCCTGCATAGTTGATGGGCAACATCTGAAAGGCGTAGAGTGCAAGTATCAACGCAATCGCGCCGACGGTGCCCGGCACAATCGCGCCAGGGTTATAAAACTCCAGGATCAAGCCATAGACACCGATCAACATAAGAATATAGGCGATATTGGGATTGGTGATCACC
>CALZMY010000019.1 GCA_945788675.1 uncultured Gammaproteobacteria bacterium
GTGCCGGAGGTGCCATCGACGGCAATGGCGGCAACCTCGCCCATCGGCACTTCCTTGCTGAGCGCTTCCAGCAGTTCACACACCGTCTTCCACCAGATCCAGCCGTTCTGCTCGATGCGCACGCCATCGTGCTCAGGTGACTGCATCGCGACATGGTGCGCCGCCACCTGTTCACCCTGTGCGTCGATGACGACCGCACGGCAGCCGCTGGTGCCAACATCGATGCCTAGATAGAGTGCCATGGTAAGTTAGGTTCTGTCTGGGCTGATTGCGTACGATTAGGTTGGGCTTACGGCAGGTGCACCGGCTCGGGTGCGATCCAGTCCGGGTTGCGATGCTCGGCAACGACGTTGGTGTAGACGCCGCCGCGCACATTGAACTCGGCGGTAACGCGCATGAACCTTGGATCGCAGGCAGCGACAAAGTCGTTTAACATCTGATTGGTGACCGCCTCGTGGAAGGCGCCTTCATCGCGAAAGGACCAGATGTACATCTTCAGCGCCTTTAATTCGATGCAATTTCTGTCTGGAACGTAGTCGATGTTGATGGTCGCAAAATCGGGCTGGCCGGTCTTGGGGCAGAGGCAGGTGAATTCTGGAATGCTAATGTGAATGGTGTAATCACGACCCTGATTGGGGTTTTCAAAGGTCTCGAGTGCTTTACTTGGTGTGCTTGCCATGGGTTGTCTTGCGGTGCCTTGATGTGCAGTCAATTCTCTAAATATTTTTTAACTTATTGTAACTATAGGTTAAAACTCGTTTAAATTGGCTTGTCATCAATGCCCGGGGTTACTCCTTCAATTAATATCAGATAAACAGAGCGCATAAAATAACAGATAATTAATGGCGGATCTCGTATAGCGTAAATTTATAGGACTTTCAGGCTTGTCTTGCGAGGTCTTTATCATGTATCTTCCTGTGCCATGCAGCTGCAGAAAATTAAACTCGCCGGTTTTAAATCATTTGTAGATCCCACCACCTTGTCGATGCCTAGTCAGCTGATCGGTGTTGTTGGGCCGAATGGTTGTGGTAAATCAAATGTGATCGACGCAGTTCGCTGGGTGATGGGCGAAAGCTCGGCCAAAAATCTGCGAGGTGATTCACTCGCCGATGTCATCTTTAATGGTTCATCGGGGCGTAAACCGGTCGGCGCAGCGATGGTCGAGCTGGTATTTAATAACTCGCAAGGGCGGCTCGGTGGCGAATATGCCAAATATGCTGAGATTTCAGTCAAACGTCAGATTACGCGTGACGGTAAGTCCAGTTATTTCCTGAACGGTAGCAAGTGCCGCCGCCGCGATATTACGGATGTCTTTCTCGGTACCGGTCTGGGACCGCGTAGCTATTCGATCATTGAGCAGGGCATGATTTCGCGTCTGATCGAGGCTAAACCCGAAGACCTGCGTGTCTTTATCGAAGAGGCGGCGGGCATCTCCAAGTATAAAGAGCGTCGCCGTGAGACCGAGACGCGCATTCGTCATACTAAGGAAAATATCAGTAGAATCGATGACCTGGTAGGTGAACTTGATAAACGACTGCAGACTTTGCAGCGTCAGGCCAAGACCGCCGAGAAGTATAAAGTGATGAAGCAGGAAGAGCGCTTGATAAAGGCGCAGCTGTTGGCGCTGCGTCACCAGGGGCTTGATGGCGAGGCGCAGCATAAGGGGCAGGCGATCCAGGGTCGCGAGACCGCGCTCGAGGCGCAGATCGCGGAGCAGCGCACCACCGAGGCCGAGATCGAAAAACAACGCGTCAATCACGCCGAAGCCAACGAACATTTCAATCAGGTGCAGGGCCAGTTTTATAGTATTGGTGCCGACATTGCACGTGTCGAGCAGACCATCCAGCACATGCAGGAGAAGCGCGAAGAAAATCAGCTGGAACTTGAACAGACACTCCAGTCTCTGACCGAGGGTAAGGTTCATCTCGAGCATGACCAGCGACAGATTGAAGAGATCAATGCATCACTGGAGACCAGCGACCCGCAGTTTCACGCCGCTGAGGCACAGGCGAAGATCTCGACCGAGGCGTTGAATGAAGTCGAAGAGAGTCGACGCAGCTGGCAGGAGGAGTGGGAGGCGTTTAATAGTGCGGTGGCGAGTAAGACGCAGCAATCTGAGGTTGAACGTACCCGTATCATCCATCTCGAGGATGATATGTCGCGCCAGCAAAAACGACTGTTGCGGCTGGAAGAAGAGCACCACGGTCTCGATGCCGCTGATCTCAAAGAAGAGGTGGCCACCCTTAGTGAGCAGTCTGCCGAGAGCAGTGCACAGCTCGAAGGGTTGCAGCAAGAGGTGCATGGTCTACTGAGTGAAATCAGCCAGCAACGCGAAAGTAATACTGGAACTACCCGTGAACTGGGGGATGCACGTCGTCACCTGCAAGAATTACAGAAAACACACGCCTCGCTGGAGGCGCTGCAAAAGGCGGCGCTCGGTAAACAGCAGGGTGCGGTAACGACCTGGCTGGAAGAACATAACCTCGATGACGTACGTCGTCTCGCCGAGACGCTTGAGGTCGATAATGGTTGGGAGCGAGCGGTCGAAACCGTGCTCGGCCACAACCTGGAGGCGCTCTGTGTTGATGGTGTCGAATGCATTACCGATCACCTCGCATCACTCCAGCAGGGATCGTTAGCTGTCTTTGATATTCAGGCGAAACCTGCCGCCACATCCCGCTCGATTGGTTCGCCGCTGGCGAGTGTGGTGCAGGCTGCGTGGTCGCTCGAAGGACTCTTTTCCGGGGTCTATGCAGTAGACACGCTGGAAGATGCGCTGGCACTGCGCGGGCAGTTGCAGGCGCAGGAGTCGGTGGTGACGCGTGATGGCATCTGGGTCGGTCCTGACTGGTTACGTGTCGTTCGCGGCGGTGATGAAGAGGGTAGTATTCTTATTAGAGAACAGGAGCTTAAGCTCGTTTCTCAGAATCTGGATGAGGCGGAAGGGCAGCTCGCTCAGCTAGAGCAGACGCTTGAAGAGGGACAGTTTAAACTGGCCGCGCTCGAAGAACAGCGCGAGACGCTGCAGAGCAACATCAACCAGACGGCACATAAAAATGCCGAGGTGCGTTCACAGTTGAGTAGCAAAAATGCCCGCCTGGAACAGGTCGAGGCGAGAAAGCAGCGCCTGCTGGATGAGATTGAAGAGATTCGAGCGCATAACGAAAAGGGTAGCGAAGAGCTTGTGATTGCCCGCGAACGCCTCGAGTTGGTGATGGCGGAGATGGCAGAACATGAGGCACAGCGCATCGCCTTTGGTGAGCAGCGTGAAGCGCTACGTGCCATGCTCGAAGAACGTCGCCAGCAGGCGCAAACAGATCGCGATACCGCACGTGAATTCATGTTGAGAATCGATTCGATGCGTACCCAGCTGGGCACGTTGACGAGTAACTCTGAGCGCATGCAGCGCCAGATGGCCCATATGGAACGTCGACGGGAGGAGCTGACCACGGCGCTGGAAGAGGGTGTCGAGCCGCTTGAGACGGGCAAGCTTGAGCTGGAAGCATTTCTGGAGAAGCGGCTGCTGGTCGAAGGCGAGCTGAGTGAGGTGCGTCGTCAGGTGGAAGCGTGTGATCATGAGCTGCGTCAGCTCGGTAGTCGTCGAAGTGAAATCGAACAGCAGGTGCAGACGATTCGCAGTGAGTTAGAGCAGATGCGCATGGCGTGGCAGGAGATCAAGGTGCGTCGCGAGACGTTGCAGGAGCAGATCGACGAATCACAATATACGCTGGAGCAACTGCTGGCCGAGATGCCGCAAGAGGCCAATGAGGCGGAGTGGGCGAAACAGGCGGAAGAGATGGAGCGCCGTATACAGCGCCTCGGTGCAATCAACCTTGCCGCGATTGAAGAGTACACTGAGCAGTCGGAGCGCAAGACCTACCTCGATTCACAACTGGTCGATCTCAACGAGGCACTGGAGACCCTGGAGAACGCGATTCGCAAGATCGACCATGAGACGCGTACCCGTTTTAAAGATACTTTCGAGAAGGTCAACGACAAACTGCAGGAGCTTTTTCCACGCCTCTTTGGGGGTGGTAGTGCGCGCCTGGAGATGACCAGTGACGATATTCTTGAAGCGGGTGTCACCATTATGGCCCATCCACCGGGCAAGCGTAACAGCAGTATTCATCTGCTTTCCGGTGGTGAAAAGGCACTGACTGCCGTGGCGATGGTTTTTGCGATTTTTGAGCTGAACCCGGCACCGTTCTGTATCCTCGATGAGGTCGATGCGCCACTCGATGATAACAACACCATCCGTTTCAGCCAGATGGTGAAAGAGATGTCCGACCGCGTGCAGTTTATCTTCATCACCCATAACAAGATTACGATGGAGATCTCTAATCAGCTCGTCGGTGTTACGATGCATGAACCGGGGGTTTCGCGCCTGGTAGCGGTGGATGTGGCTGAGGCGATGGAGTTGGTGGCAGTTTAACGACTATCTTTACTGGCGAGGTTTATTGAAGATAGTCTCCTCGCACTTCAGCTTTTCTTGAAGATAGCAGCATTCAACTTTTGGAGAGTGCTAATGTCGGTCGATAAGCGTGATGGTAATCATTCCAGTAGTGGTGGCTTGCTGTCTGGGTTGCTCATCGGTGTTGTTCTGACCTTTCTTTATGTGAAATATGATTTCGCTCTTCCTTCGTGGTTGCAACCGGCTGAAAAAGTTAAGGGCTTCTTTGTTACCACGACTGCGTCACTCTCTGCTGGTGACAGTGATCTTGATGAGCTACAGCGTGAAATCGCTGTAAAGATGAAGGAGAGTTCTGATTACTATACAAACATTGATGACTCGCTTGGAAAATTCATTACCGAAGAGATCATCTGGCGCGACAGAACCAAACGAACCTTAAAGCTCCTTCAGGATCTGGTGAAAAATTTAGATAGTCATTCTGGATCTCAGTCGAGTGGAGTGAATAGATCCATTGAGAGGCTGCTTCATGCAGTGCCTCAACAGACAAAAAATGAGCAGAAGTTTGCGTACCAATACCTACAAAATCGATTTCCAGGGCTTAGTGATGCTGAAATCGTTGAGGAGTTAAAACGGATCTCTCTGACCGATCTATTTCAAATTTCGTATCCATCATCAAGAATTGTCTTTGCTTTATCTCTACCCGGTACTGCCAGGATAGATATATACGATGGCTCCAGACAGAAGGTTAAGACGCTACTTGATGCAGAACTTCCAGGTGGCCAGTTCCGGCTCTACTGGGATTTTACTAATGACGATGGCGAATCACTCGCTACTAATGCTATTTATAGTTACGAAATTTATCTGGATGGAGTTCAAACAAGGACAGAGATTATGGAGGTGCCAGGGGTAGTGTGGAATTAGCTGGAACAGATCTGCTCTGAACTTCTACAGTTTAGCCCATTTCGCTTCTTATTTAAGAAAGCTTGTATCGGCAGCTTTAAGCGTCGACTCCGGGTGTCCAAATAAAAATCCCTGTCCATATTTGACCCCGAACGATTTAAGCATTTCGTATTCTTCTTTGCTTTCAATGCCTTCAGCAATCACATTTGAACCCAAATTATCGGCCAGGTTTACCATCGCCTTGATCAACTGCTGCTTGATGTAACTCTCATGCACATTTCTGACCAGGGAAATATCAATTTTCATGAAACCAGGATTCAGTTCCATGATTCTTTCCAGGTCAGAATAACCCGCACCAATGTCGTCGTTGGCATGGACGATGCCGATATCTGAATAATCTTTTAATGCGGAGCGAAACAGGTCGTAATTATCAATCGCCATTTTTTCGTTAATTTCGAAAATCACATTTTCAGGTTTAATTTTTATATCTGAGAGCAGTTCTTCCAGATATTTACCTCTAAACTCCGGGTCATGAATGGTGATGGCGAGGGTATTGACGAAAATCTTTTTGTCTGTGTTCAAGTGTCTAATCGCATCGAATGCCTTTTTTCGACATAAAGAATCGAGTTCAAATGACAGACCAAAATTCGACGCCAGAATAAACAGTATTGTCGGGCATGCAAATTCAGTACCTTCAGGGCCGCGTGAGAGCGCTTCGTAGCCGAGTACATCGAGGGACTGCATATCAACAATCGGTTGAAAAACTGTTGAGAGACTTTCTTCTATAATGATTCTCTGTAACCCGTATTTGCTCTGGTATTCGTGTTTGGCAGCCGAAAATTCGCCCATTTTTTTTGAACTAGAAACAAGCTGCATGATTAATCGCATATTATTGATCATTGGGTTTTGCACAATTAGCGCGTAACCAATCCCAACTTTCGAAAGGTGTTTAGTGTAGGGATAAAATAGATCGAAAATTTGTTGTTCGATGTGCTTTCGCGTTCGGAGTTCAATCTCTTCGAGGTGGTCGAGCAGTATGGTTTCTTTGTTTCTTGGTGCTGAAAAAAAGATTACGAAGGTGTCCTGGTCTAATAGATCAATCATCAAAATGTCGTTATCGCGAAAGTCAGCGTGTTTCATTTCTTTAAGCAGGTCTGCTGTCTGGCCCAGCAGCTCGTAGTGCACCAGGCTTCCGTATTGATATTCAATATGTTTTAACTGGTCAATCTGAATGGTCAGGCATGCAATATAGCCAGAGTTAATCAGCATCGACTCAACATTCGTGTACTCTTTAACCAGCGTTGCGGTCTCAAGACGATTGTCATGATAAAAATTTTTATGGATCTGCACTGAAATATAGTCGTTATCCTGTTGATCCTTGTTCATATAAAGCCTCATATTTCACTACCCAGTTCATTTTGGTAGTTGCGCTAGTTTTAATCCGTATATAACTTTATCGGCAGAATTATTGAGATTCTTACTCGGGAATTGCCGTATCTGGGTGGATAAAACCACAATCATTATCGTGATTTATTTGTGGTAATTGACTGTCAAAAACCATGTTTTTATCGCTCAGTGAGTCAACACAGGGCAAATAAGAGACGTGTCTTAGAACGTTATCAAGACAAAGTGTGTCACTTTTAGTCGATTTATGATCGAGTTTCTGGATTGCATGCCGAAAACCATTTGACGGGTTTATTTAATAGGCTCGTGTTCCCATTTTTTATAAAACGTGGGATTAATCGTGAAACATAACATGCTATGTCTTATCTGAATAAATCGGAAATAAATGGGAAGATGGAGGTTTGATGGAAAATTCTATTGAATTGCCATTGCCCCCATTATCCAGTATGGAGAATGCCACAATGCTGGTTGATCAGGTGGTAACTGCTTACCTGATAAACAATCAGAAAGTCGATGGTGTAATCACCTGTTTTGACACTCAGAATGCGCTAATAAAAATTAACGCGACAGCTTTGAATGATGTGCGTGAGATTGTTATGAGTGATCTTAAAATGTTAGTTTTCACCACTCCATTTCAGCTCACGATTGAGTCTAAAACTCAATACAATGCAAATATTTTGATGGAAAACCCTCAAGAGCCGCAGGATTTTGTAGTGGTGTTCAGAAATAAAAGTAAAATGTCAGGAAAGACATATGGGTCACGCATAGATAAAAATGGTCTTCATTTGTTTAAACAGCATAATGAAGATCAAGAAGTAAAGTTATATATTCACTGTTTTATTCCGCTGAGTTCAATTGAGAGCAAACAGATTGGTGACCAGATTGGCGAAACATTAATAAAAGAACAAGGGGTCTCTCGAGAAATTATCAGGGATGCTCTGGATCAACAACATAACGTGCGCACGCGCCCTCTGGGAGAATATCTGGTCAGCAAAGAAATTGTCAATGTCAAGCAGTTGGTCAATGCTTTAAAGCAACAAAAAGGAATGCCCAATCTGAAGTTGGGTGAGATCCTGATTAGCGAAAAACTTATTACCGAGGACGAACTGAAGAAAGCCCTCCATGAGCAAAAAAATGAACGGAATAAGCCACTGGGGAAAATCCTGATCGAAAAAGGGGTGGTTACAAGTGAACAAATACAGGTGGCGTTGGCAAAAAAACTGGGGATACCTTTTGTTAATCTTCGTGAGTTCAAGGTCACCCCGCAGGTTGTTAGGGAGGTGCCCGCTAGCCTTGCATTCCAATATAAAATTATTCCTCTGTACCTGTTTGATGGAAAGTTAGCGGTAGCGCTTGAAAACCCGATGGATTGGGAAGCCCTTGATGCACTTCGCTTTCATGCAAATAAATATATTGAACCTGTCATGGCCTTGTCAAATGAGATTGCCTGGGCCTTGCAATGTTATTACTCGACTGGAGACTTGATTACCGCTGTATCAGAAGTATCAGATCAGATGGCAGAAACAGCGAGTCTTGATAAGATGACTGGGATGAGTGATAAAGTGCCATCACAGGCTGACTTTAAGAGCAAAGATAATATCGAGGTTAATGATAATGTCGTTGTGAATATTATTAATCAGATTATTCTTGATGCCTATCATCAGGGCGCTTCAGATATCCACATTGAGCCTAATCCGGAAAAACATAAAATTGTCGTTAGATTTCGTAAAGACGGTACGCTGTTTGTTTATCAGAAGTATGATCCTGAATACCGACATGCATTGATTTCCCGTATTAAAATTATGGCGCGCCTTGATATTTCAGAGCGCCGAAAACCGCAGGATGGAAAGATAAATTTTCGTGAATTCGGTCCGGCGGGCATTGAATTACGAGTTGCTACATTACCGACATCAGCTGGACTGGAAGATGTGGTAATGAGAATATTGTCGAGTGGCAAGAGTATACCTGTTAATGCACTTGGCTTGAGTACTGAAAACCATGAGAAGCTGCTAGATGCCATTAGTCATCCATATGGTCTTTTTCTGGTATGTGGCCCCACGGGCTCAGGAAAAACAACGACCCTGCATTCGATCCTCGGCCATCTGAATGACTCGGAAAGAAAGATATGGACAGCAGAAGACCCGGTCGAAATTACTCAGGAAGGGCTTCGGCAAGTTCAGGTTAATCCTCGGATTGGGCTTGATTTTGCTGCCGCCATGCGTGCTTTTTTACGTGCAGATCCCGATATTATTATGGTTGGTGAGATGCGAGATA
>CALZMY010000020.1 GCA_945788675.1 uncultured Gammaproteobacteria bacterium
ACCGTGACAGGCTCTTTTTTACGCGGCGTTACCGCAATGGTTTGCGTGGCATAGGCCATAAACTCACCCCGATTACGCTTTTTATACTCTTCCAGCAACATGTCATATTGAGTACCGGTTTCATAGTGGGCGTTAGGTGCCGGCACCGACTCGTTAGTGACCTGAAACTCAACATCGATACGCAGTTTCTCATTCTGGCGCCTGAACCAACTCAGAAACCTGCGGCGAGGTATATATTTTTTCATATTGATCACGCCAGAATGAATACCGTCAGCGGGGTAGTCATCACCACCTTTTTTACCGTTATCATACAGTGGCACTCTTTCAACCAGCTTGGCGCCTTTGTAGATCAGTGCGGTCACTTTCATGTCGGTGAGTGGGTAACGATTATCGAGTGAGGCCTTGATCACACGTCTTGCTGGAAAGCCTTTTGCGCCATCATCCATCCAGGCCCTGCCCTGTATCTCCTGATTGTATGCATAGGCAACGATTTCGATATTGTCATTGGTAGGCAGACGATGTTTCAGCCGCTTTGAGGCGCTAATTTTGAATTCCCATTTACCCGCCCTGGCAGCGGGAATCCGCACACCATTAAAACGCCCTTTGCGTGCCAATGCCTTACCCGTCACTGTGGTACTGAAGCCCGAACTGTGTTCCAGCTCAATGATGAGATCAGCAGCGTTCTGTCTATCCAGAAAGGTATAGAACAACAGGTCATGCGTATTGGGCGGTAACATGAACTCGCCCTTAAAGGCATCCCCCGTACTGGTTTCACTGTTGGCTATCACAGCGCCACGGTAGGTGTAGACTGGATCATTACCACGCAGCGTGGTGTACATGCGTGACATCCCCAGCTTCAGGTCTGCACCACTGGAGCGCTCCGACATCGTCGTCAGTGAACCGGATGAGTTATCGGCGATCTGCTGCATGGTGGTGTCATCGGCATTGCCAAACGACATCGTATGAATCTTGATGCCCATGCCGTTGGCACGATCCACCTGATCCCAGATGCTGCCGCCGGTGGTCTGTTTACCATCGGACATCAGGATAATCTCTCCACCGTTGACACCGCCCGCACCGTGTTCGGCCACCAGCGCGTCAATCGCGGCTTCCAGTGCCGCAGCAATGTTGGTCAGGCCGCTGGCGTTACGAAAACTGGCCATCGGTAGTTGGTTGGTCGGATCATACAGATCGTAAGAAAACAGTTCCTCAACTGCTGCGTTGTACAGGGAGGTACCGACATAATCGCCATCCGATGAGCTGTGATAGAGAAACAGCCCCGATTCCTGAACATACTGGGCAGCGGTAATGCCATTGGTGGTGACGCCCATGCTGCCGGAGCGATCCAGTACCAGCATGGTACCCGGTATTGGCGCATCACTAGGCATAATACGGATATCCACCGGGGTCATACCGCCCGGCGTAGGAAAACTACCTTCGGTGTGAACGCCGGTAAGGTCGATCTGTTTATCTGGCAGGATGCTCCATTCATCCTGGGCAAATGGCATCGTGTGTCCATGATGGGCGCGGTCTGGGCCATCGTTGTCGGGATCAGCATCTGCTAGCAGTGCCGGGGTGAGGACTTCACCTGCTACAGCAGGATCACCTGGTGGAGTGTAGCCCACAGTCAAGCTGGCATTGGTGGTGTCAACGAAAAAATGTGGGAAGTTGCTTGCCATCACGGTGTTTGGATCACCAGTGGTCACATTCACATTAAAGACCGCACCACCATCGATAGTCCCTTTGTAGTAACCGCCACTCTTGGCATAACGATCCGGCAGGTTATAAAAATAATGGCCGATCTCATGATGCAGTACGTCATGAATACAGCTTCTGGATGAGCTGTTCAACTTAAGCTGGCTGCCGACAGTTTTCCAGCCGCCACCGGGCGCACTGGAGCCGCCATCACCAACATTCCAGCGGATATCGGCGGTATCCCAGGCCCTTCCCTGATCGGCCACATAGACCCGCCGCAGGTAGTGCTCGCCTTCCGTAGCCTGGTAGATATAATCTGCCAGCTTTTCGATATCGCCGGTCAGTTTATCTTCACCCGCACAGGTAGTGCCTGCGCCTGGGCAGGAGTCCGGACTATTGGGTGCGCCCTGCGCGGAACGCGCACCATTGGTAACACCACAGGTGTATGAGTTACTGTCGAGTGTGACTGTATCGGCCAGGGTTGCACCGGGCGAGTCTAAATTATCGTATGAAATCCAGAACGTAATCCCACCGTCATTGGCGATGATGGCAGCATTGGAGGTAAGAGGTAACAAGAGAAAAACGGATAAAGCGATAAAGGATTTTAGCTTAACTCCCAGCATGACCTTTCTCCTTGTATGTGTTTAGACACAAATTAACCATACTCCAATTATGGCAATAGCACCAAGGATTCTTTGAATGACCTGACCGGGTACAAAGATCAGTTTGGCAATGCGCTTAACGCGCACAAGAAGCAAAACAGGGAACAGGAGAATTAACAATCAAACAATGACAATGTCTGATATGAATGATCATAAATAGATTCAGGATAAATCGGCTGGTATGCTACTGACATGCATCGCGCACCCCGCATCAATCATGTCATCACTTAGTCGCGATGGTAAGGGTGTCCCTTCATCACTGACCAGGCGCGATAGATCTGTTCAGAGAGCAGCACACGCACCATGGCATGTGGCAATGTGAGCGGTGATAGTGACCACTGCTGGTCGGCGCGGCTGCGGCACTCATCGGAGAGGCCATCCGGACCACCGACGAGCAATGCCACATCACGCCCTTCTGACATCCATCCTTCGAGTTGTGTCGCGAGCTGACGTGTGGTCCACGCCTTACCATGCTCATCGAGCGCGACCACTTTTGCATTCTTTGGGATTGCGGCCAGCATCTTTGTGCTTTCATCCCGAATGGCGCGTTTTACATCTGCGCTTTTGGAACGGTGTCCCGGGGCAATCTCGACCAGTTTGAGTTTGCACTCTGCGGGCAGACGTTTGCTGAACTCCTGATAACCATCAACCACCCACCTGGGCATCTTGTGACCGACGGCGATCAGGTGGATCTGCATTTCAGACTTAAGCCTTACCGCCTGAGCCAAGCTTGCTGGCAGCTTCTCTTTCAGAGGCGGCTTCAACACTCCACAGCTTTTCGAGCTGATAGAACTCACGTGTCTGTGGCAACATCACATGCACCACCACATCACCAAGGTCAACAAGGGCCCATTCGCCTTCGCTTTCACCTTCGGTACCCAGCGGCGTACAGCCTGCATTTTTTGCATCAACCGCCACACTGTTCACAATCGACTTCAGGTGGCGACTCGAGGTGCCACTGACGATCACCATATAATCGGTGATAGAGGTCATCTTACGGACATCAAGCACTGTCACATCGACGCCCTTCATATCTTCTACGGACTTGATGACCAGGTCCTTTAACGCTTCAGGTTTCATTACTTTTTTCCTAGTTCTAATTACATTGATATAAATTGTGTTCTTTGATGTAGGCCAACACCGCCGCTGGCAGCAGGTTACCCGCATCCTCTTTTATTGCTATTGACGCTCGCACTTCTGTTGACGATACTTCCAGTGCATCCACAGGATGTAACAGGATGCCACCTGCCGATGACGCCTGTAATGCAGTCACATCATCAACCCGATGTTGCTGCAACAGCGTTTCAACCTCACTGCACGGCTGCGTTACATTTCCTGGCCGTTGCACCACCAGCAGATGTGCCAGCTCGAGAATCTGCTGCCAACGTTCCCATGTCGGCAGAGCCACAAAGGCATCCCAGCCGATGATCAACACCAGCGCTACATCACCCTGCGCTTCACGCATCGAAGCCAACGTGTCGACCATAAATGATGGGCCTTCGCGCTGCACCTCACATTCATCAATAACGACCGATGACATTCCGGCAATCGCCAAGCGCAACATCGCCACGCGATCACCTGCACTCGCCAGCGGCGGCGCACGATGCGCGGGCTGCCCACAGGGCAACAGCCGTAGCTCATCGAAGGGAAGCGTTCGTACCAGCGCCTGGACGACTCGCAGATGACCGTTATGAACAGGATCGAAGGTACCGCCGAAAATGCCGATCATATTGAAGCAGAGGAAAGAGAAAAGAGAAAAGAGGAAAGTAACAAGCCCTTTCTACCAATGCCTTTCCCACTTAACATTTTTTTCTTTTCATCTTTCTATCTTTTTCTATTGCCTAATATGCCCATCACCCAAAACCACATACTTCTGCGACGTCAGCCCTTCAAGCCCCACTGGACCGCGAGCATGGAACTTGTCGGTACTGATGCCGATCTCGGCACCGAGGCCATATTCAAAGCCGTCAGAAAAACAGGTCGAAGCGTTAACCATCACTGAACTCGAATCGACCTCTCGCATAAAACGGTGCGCGCGGGTGATGTTCTCGGTGACGATCGACTCGGTATGTGCCGAGCTGTGGGCGCGGATGTGATCCATCGCCTCATCGATATCCTTGACGATGCGAATCGACAGGATCGGTGCGAGATATTCGCTATCCCAGTCTTCAGCCAGCGCTGCAATACAACCGGGAATCACCTTGCAGGTCGTGGTGCAGCCGCGCAGCTCAACACCCACCTCGCGATACATCTTCGCCAGCTCAGGCAGCACCTGTTCCGCGATGCCTTCAGCGACCAGCAGTGTCTCCATCGCATTGCAGACACCGTAACGGCGTGTCTTGGCATTGAACGCAATCTGCGTCGCCTTCTCAAGATCGGCTTCGTCATCGATGTAGACGTGGCAGATGCCGTCGAGGTGTTTAATCACGGGCACACGAGCATCTGCGCTGATGCGTTCGATCAGCCCCTTGCCACCGCGTGGGATGATCACATCGACATAGTCAGGCATCGTGATCATCTCGCCGACCGCCGCACGGTCAGTGGTCTCGATCACCTGCACCGCGGCCGCAGGCAACCCTGCCGCCTCCAGTCCGGCATGGATGCACTGTGCGATCGCCTGGTTGGAGTGGATCGCCTCTTTGCCACCACGCAGGATCGCGGCGTTGCCCGACTTCAGGCAGAGGCCCGCCGCATCGGCGGTCACATTGGGACGCGACTCATAGATGATGCCGACCACGCCGAGCGGCACCCGCATCTTGCCCACCTGTATCCCGCTTGGCATGTAATTCATGTCAGAGATGTTGCCGACGGGGTCGGGCAGCGCGGCAACCTGGCGCAGCCCTGCGGCCATCGCCGCGATGCGTGCATCGTTCAGCTCGAGGCGATCGAGCAGCGCGGCATCCAGCCCACTCGCCCTGCCAGCCGCCATGTCCTTGCCGTTGGCCTCAAGCAGCACCGCGCTGTTCGCTTCGATCGCCGCAGCAATCGCCTCCAGCGCACCGTTCTTCGCGCCGCTGTCGGCACGCGCCACCAGACGCGACGCCTCGCGAGCGCTGCGGCCAACGTCACTCATGTATTGTTTGATATCAGTCATAAAATTTTAAACATCTTAAATAGCTCGCCATTCTGAACGCGACCAAAGGAAGTGCCCCTGGTAAAGCAGAGCGGAGACCCTGAACTAATGCCTGTAAAATAGCTAGTAACTGGATTCCGGCTGTGCCGGAATGGCGGCAAACGAAGTAATCAGGAGCCCTAGCTGGCCTTGACGAGCCGTATGCCCGCCATCATCAGCCCTAATTGTAACAATTCATCCCACACATTGCCCGTGGCCTGTCCTTTGATCATGCGGTCAATCTGCCCGGCGCGATGCAAAAGATACCACCACTGCCGCGGCGAGCGACGAAGTCCTTTTTTAATCAAAGGCTTACGATTTTCCCACACACGCTGATTACGCATCACCTGATCTGGACTGATGCCACGTGACACCTCAAAACTCATGCTGGAGAGCGTGCGGATCTCGCGCGCCAGCGCCCACAGTATCAATATCGGTTCGACCCCTTCGCTACGCAGCCCAGTCATCATGCGTGCCACGCGCTCGCCGTTTCCTGCGAGCGCGGTATCGACCAGCCCAAAGACATCGAAGCGTGCGCTGTTGGCCACCGCATCGACAATCATGTCGGCATCGATCTCCGCAGCACCGTGGATCAGAAAAAGTTTGTCGATCTCCTGCGCACAGGCGAGCAGGTTACCTTCCACCCGCTCAGCGAGCACCTGGGCTGCTTCACCCACCGGCTGCATGTTATTTGCCTTCATACGCCGATTGATCCACGCCGGTAACTGTTGCACATCCAGCGGCCAGATTGGCACGGCCACGCCCGCCGCCTCTAATGTTTTGTACCACTTGGTCTGTTGCGATTTGGTATCGACCTTGCCGGCAACGATCAACAAGATATCATCCGTCGCCGGCGCCTCAGCATAGGCGCGTAACGCCTTGCCACCGGCATCACCAGGCTTGCCCGTTGGCAGGCGCAGCTCCAGCAGGCGCTTCTCTGCAAACAGCGACATGCCACCACTTTCCTGTGAAAGGCTGTGCCAGTCGAAGCCCTTTTCAACGGTCATGACGATGCGTTCATGGCACCCTGCCTCTCGCGCAAATTTGCGTACCAGATCCGACGCCTCCTGCACCAGCAACGGCTCATCACCGCTGATAATATATAGCGGCGCGAGCCCTTTTTTGAGCTGACCAGCTAACTGTTCAGGCTTAATCTTCATTATCTATGGCGCAACATCTATTGCTGTCGCGTCCTCAGCAGGCCGCACCGCAAGTGCCTGTAGACGTCGCATGGCACTCTGCACCGCACTGCGACGCATGTCGTTATAGAGTTGTGCTTCCTCTGCCTCCTTGGCCAACACATCCGCACCCGTAAATTCAAAACTGCGCCGCTGACTGATCGTCTGCGCATTAAGCACAACACGTGCAGCTGCATCGTTAACCGCAAATGAAACCGCGTAGTGCAACTCATATTCCTGCACACGCCCCGAGGCATCAACCGTCAATACACGACGATCAAGCTGCTCGGCACCCACACCGACAATCAACTCCGCCGCCGCACGTTCAGTAACCACTTTAGTTTTGGTATTTCCCAACGCCTGTCGCAACTCGCTCACAAAAAGGTTCGCGCCACTACTCTCGATATAAAGCGGCGATAATGCGAGATCACCCCCCATCGAACCACGCAGGCGAAAACCGCACCCCTGCAACAGCAACAACAGATACCCAGCGATCATCAGCCAGACAACAGCCTTAACAAGATGCGATCCAGCACCTTGTACCTTGTATCTTTTCCCCTGTACCTGTTCAACCAACAACGATATTCACCAGACGACCGGGTACCACAATGACCTTTTTGATCTCTTTTCCCTCGGTAAAACGCAGCACATTTTCATCGCCGCGCGCACCTGCTTCAACATCATCTTTTCCAGCATTGGCCGCGACCGTGATCTTGCCACGCACCTTGCCGTTGACCTGCACCACCATCTC